>JBKPNB010000353.1:0-20440 GCA_046732395.1 Actinomycetota bacterium
CCGCCGGACTCGATCTGCGAGTTGATGCCGATCACCCGGCCGTTTGCGTCGATCAGCGGCCCGCCGGAGTTGCCGGGGTTGATCGCCGCGTCGGTCTGGATCACGTTGTCGATCGTGAAGTTGCTCGGCGACTGGATCTGGCGCTGGAGGGCGGAGACGATCCCGGCGGTCACGGTGCGGTCGAGGCCGAACGGGTTGCCGATCGCCACCACCGGGTCGCCGACGTTCACCTGCGAAGAGTCGCCGAGGGGGATCGGGTGAAGCTCGTTCGCCGGGGCGTTGACCTTGAGCACCGCGATGTCGGTCGACTCGTCCTTGCCGACCACCGTGGCGGGGATCGGCGACGAGGTGTCCTTCCGCCCGAGGGTGACCTCGACCTTCGAGGCGCCGTTCACGACGTGGGCATTGGTGAGGATGTGGCCCTGGTGGTCGATGACGAAGCCGGACCCGGTCGCGGTTCCACCGCCGCTGCCGCCGAACGGATTGAACGGCGAGGGCTGCTGGGGTGCCTGGGTGGCCTGGACGAACGCCACGCCGGGACCGTCGTCCTTGTAGATCTGGTCGACGGTGAGGCCGCCGCCGGAGGAGGACTGATGGACCGCCTGCTGGGGGACCGGCGCCGGGGCGAGGGCGGCGCTGACGTCGGCCGAGCTCGAAGAGTCGGAATGGATCCAGCCGGCCGCGATCGCGATCCAGCCGAAGACGGCGACGACGAGGCCGCCGACGACGGCCGATCCGATCGGGGTGCGGGCTGCGCTGCGAATCCTGCTCATCGCGGACGATCCTGGCGAGGATCCGTAAACGCCCGGTAACGGGGGGCTTTAGACGGTCTAAGAACTCGGCCGATCGCTCTGCTCGGCCCGCTCCAGGTACAGGTAGTGCTCGCGAGTCGCCGCCTCGTCGAGGGTCAGCTCGCGCACCGCGCGCTCGGGATCGCCGCTCCTCATCAGCGCCTCGCCGACGAGGACGGCGTCGACCCCGATCCGCTCGAGCTCGTCGAGCTGGTCGCGGCTCTCATAACCCGACTCGGAGACGACGGTCTTGCCGGCGGGGACGTCGGTGATCAACCGCGCCGTCGTCTCTACATCGACCGCGAGCTCGCGAAGGTCGCGATTGTTGATGCCCAGCACGTCGACGTCGAGCTCGAGCGCGCGCTCGAGGTCGGCCTCGTCGTGGACCTCGACCAGGCAGTCGAGATCGAGCGCCCGCGCCTCCTCGTAGAGCGCCGCCAGCGCGTCGTCGGAGAGGGCGGCGACGATCAGCAGCACCGCGTCGGCGCCGCCGACGGCCGCCTCGAGCAACTGGTAGGCGTCGATGACGAAGTCCTTGCGGAGCATCGGCAGGCTGCAGGCCGCGCGGCCGTCCCGCAGGTCCTCGAGCGAGCCGCCGAAGTGGCGGCGATCGGTGAGGACCGAGATCGCCGCTGCGCCGCCGCGCTCATAGGCGGCGAGGATCTCGCCGACCTCGGCGTCGGCGGCGATCGCTCCGGAGGACGGCGAGCGCCGCTTGAACTCGGCGATCAGCGAGAGCCCGGGGCGGACGAGGGCCTCGCTGAACGGCCGCGCGCCGCTCCGGGTTCCGAGCTGCGCCCGCAGGGTCTCGGCCGGCAGCCGCGCCCGGCGCTCCTCGAGGTCCTCGCGCGCCGCGGCGACGAGGTCGTCGAGGCGGCTCATCGGCCGTCCTCCGCGAGCCGGCCGCTGAGCTCGACGAGGCGGTCCAGGACCCGGCGGGCGGCCCCGGACGAGATCGCCTCGCGGGCCCGCTCGACCCCGGCGGCGAGATCGTCGGCGCCGCCGCCGACGAGGATCGCGGCGCCGGCGTTGAGCGCGACCACCTCCAGGGCCGGCCCGGCGATCCCGTCGAGGACGCCTCGGACGACCTTCGCGTTCTCGCTCGGGTCGCCGCCCGCGATCGCCTCGAGTGGCGCGGGCGCCGCCCCCACGTCGTCGGGCTCCACGTACCACTCCTCCGTCCCCCCGTCGCGAACCTCGATCACCCGGGTCGGACCGGCGATCGTCAGCTCGTCGATCCCGTCCTCGCCCGCGACAACCAGCGCCCGCTCGCACCCGAGGCCGACCAGCGCCTCGGCGATCGTCTCCTGGTAGTGGCGGTCGGAGACGCCGAGGAGCTGGCGACTGGCGCCGGCCGGATTCGTCAGGGGGCCGAGGAAATTGAAGACGGTGCGGACCGCGAGGTCGCGGCGGACCGGGACCACGTGCTTCATCGAAGCGTGGTAGCGGGGGGCGAACATGAACCCGAAGCCGACCTCGTCGATGCAGCGGGCAACGTCCGGGGGGCCGAGCTCGATCCGCACCCCGAGCGCCTCGAGCAGGTCGGCCGAGCCGCAGCGGCTCGTGTTCGAGCGGTTGCCGTGCTTCGCGACCCGGCACCCCGTCCCGGCCGCGACCAGCGCCGCGGCCGTGGAGATGTTGAAGGTCGACGGGCCGCCGCCGGTGCCGGCGGTGTCGACGAGGTCGGCGCTCGGCGCGTCGACCGGGGCGGCGAGGCGACGCATCGTGCGCGCCAGCCCGATCAGCTCGCCGACGGTCTCCCCCTTCGTCCGCAGCGCGATCAGGAAGGCGGCCGTCTGGACCTCGCCGGCGCGGCCCTCCATCACCTCGTCGATTGCCGCCGAGGTGTGGTCGGCGGTCAGGTGATCGCCCTCGCAGAGGGCGTCGATGGCGCGGGTGAGGATCGGGTTCGGCACTCGCTCAGTGGTCGGAGGCAAGGAAGTTACGGAGCATGTCCTTGCCGCGCGGTGTGAGCACCGACTCGGGATGGAACTGGACCCCCTCGGCGGGCAGTTCGCGGTGCCGCACGCCCATCACCACCTTGCCGAGCGAGGCGGTGAGCTCGAGCTCGTCGGGGAGCGACGGGTCGGCGACGAGCGAGTGGTAGCGCCCGGCCCGCAGGGGGCTCTCGAGATCGCGGAACACCCCGCCGCCGTCATGCTCGACCTCCGCGTCCTTGCCGTGGACCGGCTCGCCGCGGATCGTGCGGCCGCCAAACGCCTCGACCAGCGACTGGTGGCCGAGGCAGACCCCGAGCGTCCGCACCCCGGCGGCGGGGAAGCGGCGGCAGGCGTCGATCGAGATGCCGGCGTCGGCGGGGGTGCACGGCCCGGGGGAGACGACGAGGCGGTCGTAGCCGCGGCCGAGGAGCTCGTCGACCTCGGCCCGGTCGTTGCGGACCACGTCGGGATCCGCCCCCAGCTCGCCGAGGTACTGAACGAGGTTGTAGGTGAAGGAGTCGTAGTTGTCGATGACGAGCACTCTCAAGGCTCGTCCCTCGTCCCGGGCCGGGCAGGTGGCACGTGGCAGGTGGCATGTGGAAGCAACTCCACCTGCCACCTGCGACCTGCCACCTGCCGCACCTTCACGGCCACTCCGGCTGGCTCGCGGCGAGCCCGATCGCCTTGAACACCGCCTGCGCCTTCGACACCGACTCGTCGTACTCGCGCGCCGGAACGGCGTCGGCGACGGTGCCGCCGCCGGCCTGGACGTGCACGAGACCGTCCTTTACGACCACGGTGCGAATGTGGATCGCGGTGTCGAGGTCGCCGGCAAACGACAGGTAGCCGATCGCGCCACCGTAGGAGCCGCGCTTGTGCGGCTCGAGCTCGTCGATGATCTGCATCGCGCGGACCTTCGGGGCCCCGGAGAGCGTCCCCGCCGGCAGCACCGCGCGAAGCGCGTCGATCGCCCCGATCCCATCGCGGAGGGTGCCGGAGACCTGGCTGACGATATGGAGGACGTGGGAGTAGGTCTCGACCACCATCAGCTCGTCGACCGTCACCGACCCGTACTCGCAGACCCGGCCGAGGTCGTTGCGGCCGAGATCGACGAGCATCACGTGCTCGGCGCGCTCCTTGGGATCGGCGAGCAGGGCCTCGGCCTGGCGGCGGTCCTCCTCCTCGCTCGCCCCCCGCGGGTAGGTCCCGGCGATCGGGCGTGTCTCGACCCGCCTGCCGGTGACCTTGACGAGCGGTTCCGGCGAGGCGCCGGCGATCTGGAAGTCGCCGAAGTCGAGGAAGTACATGTAGGGGGAGGGGTTGATCGTCCGCAGCCCGCGATAGATCGAGAACGCCTCGACCGTGGCCGGCGCCGAGAAGCGCTGCGAGGGGACGACCTGGAAGGCGTCGCCGGCCCGGATGTACCCGATGATCCGGGAGACGTTCGCCTCGAAATCGGCGCGCGACATGTTCGAGGTGAACTCCGGGGCGGGCCCCGGCGACCGCTCGGCCGGCGGGGGGACCGGGCCCCGGAGCCGCCCGCGCGCCTCGGTGATCGTCGCCACGGCCCGCTCGTAGGCCGCGTCGAGGCTGGTCGCATCGTCGGTGAAGGCATAGGCGATCAGCGTCAGCTCGTGGCGCATGTGGTCGAACGCGACGAGCGCCTCGGTGACGATCAACGCCATGTCCGGAAGCCCGACCGGGTCCGGGTTCGGCTCGCCCAGCGGCTCGACCGCGCGGACGAGGTCGTAGCCGAAGAACCCGACCGCTCCCCCGACGAACGGCGGCAGGCCCTCGACCGCCGCGACCGCGTAGCGGCCGATGTGGTCGCGCACCGCCGCGTACGGGTCGGGCGCCCGGCGCGGCGAAGGGTTTGCCGCATCGGGCTGGGCCTGCTCGGTCAGCTCGCCGGCCGTCCACCGCAACAGGGTGCGCGGCCGGAAGCCGATCCACGAGTAGCGCCCGAGGCGTCCCTGCTCGGCGGACTCGAGCAGAAACGAGGGGGCGCCGGGCTCGCGCAGCTTGAGGAAGGCGGAGACCGGCGTCTCGCAGTCGTCGACGAACGAGGCCCGGATCGGGATCGCGTTGGCGCTCGCGGCGAGCTCGCGGGCCCGCTCCAGGGTCGGCTCGATCCGCAGCAGGGGGCTAGGCGGCGCGACGGTCATTGAGCACCTCCAGCGCCCCGACGAGGTCGAGCCCGCGCGAGCGGACCAGGACCGCGAGGTGGTAGAGGAGGTCGGCCGCCTCCTCGGCGATGCGATCGTCTCCCTCCGCCGCGGCGGCCCGCGCCACCTCGTCGGCCTCCTCGCGCACCTTGGCGCCGATCCGCGGCGGGTCGGCGAGGAGCTCGGCGGTGTACGAGCCCGGGGGCCGGTCGCGGTCGCGCTCGACCAGCACGCGCTCGAGCGCCCCGAGCGCCTCGAACGGAGCCGGCGGCGGCGGCGCGGACGGCGGTCCGTCGACCGTCGGCTCGGCGGCATCGCCGAGCGCGCGGTAGAAGCAGGTTCGCTCGCCGGTGTGGCAGGCGGGGCCGGCGGGATCGACGAGGGCGACGACCGCATCGCAGTCGCAGTCGTAGCGGAGCTCGCGGAGCCGCTGGACGTTTCCCGAGGTCTCGCCCTTGCGCCAGAGCCGGCCCCGCGAGCGGCTGAAGAAGTGCATCTCGCCCGTCGCCCGGGACCGCTCGATCGCCTCGGCGTCGAGGTAGGCGAGCGTCAGCACCTCGCCCGTGCGCCAGTCCTGGACCACGCAGGGGACGAGGCCGCGCGCGTCGAAGCGAATCCCCCGGACGGAGTCGTCCATCGGGCTGAGTTTAGGTGGGCCCCGAGTCCGGTCTGGGGCTCAGTCGATCCCGAGCCGGTCGAGCAGCCCCTCGTCGCGGCGCCAGCGGTCGCGGACCCTGACCCTCAGGTCGAGGAAGACGCGGGCGCCGAGCTCGCGCTCGAGCTCGCGACGGGCGGCGGTGCCGATCTCGCGGATCATCCGGCCGCCGCGGCCGACCAGGATCCCCTTCTGTGATTCGGCCTCGACCCAGATCTGCGCCCGCACCTCGATCAGGCCGTCCCGGCGCTCGGAGACCTCGGCGACCGATACCTCGACCGCGTGCGGGATCTCATCGCGGGTTCGCTTCAGCGCCTGCTCCCGGATCAGCTCCCCGAGGTGGATCGCGCTCGGCTGGTCGGTCCGCGAGGTGGACGCGTAGGGGAACGGCCCCTCCGGGACCCGGGCGACGACCGCCTCGACCAGCGGATCGAGCCCGGCGCCGGTCCGGGCGCTGACCGGAAACACCTCCTCCACCCCGTCGAGCTCGGCGGCGGCGGCGAGCGCCGCCGCGGTGGCGCCGCGCCGCAAGCGGTCGACCTTGTTGACCGCGCACAGCACCGGGGTCCGCACCCCGTCGGCCTGGGCGCTCAGGAGGTTGCGGGCGATGAACCGGTCGCCGGGGCCGACACCCTGCTCGCCGTTCACCACCAGCAGCGCGACGTCGGCGTCGACGAGCTCGCGCTCGACGCGGCGCTGCATCCTCCGGGTCAGGGAGTCGCGCGGACGCTGGACCCCCGGGAGGTCGACGATCACGAGCTGCCAGTCGGCGCCCTCGTCGGTGGCGATCCCTCGCACCGCGCGCCTCGTCGTCTGCGGGCGATCGGAGACGATCGCCACCTTGGCCCCGACGATCGCGTTCGCGAGCGTCGACTTCCCGACGTTCGGCCGGCCGGCCATCCCCACGAAGCCGGCGCGGCTCACGATCGCTGCTTGCTGCTTGCTGCCTGCTGCTTGCCTAACGACCGCATCACCTCGTCTTGGAGCCTCAGCATCTCCCCCCCATCGACCTCGTGGTCGTACCCGCAAAGGTGCAGCGCCCCGTGCACCGCCGCCTCCTCGAGGTCGGCCGTTTGCTCGGGGCAGATCACGACGTCGCCGAGCTCGCGCGGGCCGGCCACGGGGGCGGCCCCATCGAGCGGGAAGGCGAGGACGTCGGTCGGCCGGTCGAGTCCCCGGTGGGCGCGGTTGAGCTCGCGGATCCGCTCCGCGTCGACGAGCTCGATGGCAAGGTGCCCGTCGCGCACGCCGGCCGCCGCCAGCGCCCGCTCGACCGCCGGGCGGAGCGGCGCCGGGACGTCGCCGAGGTCGATGCTCATCCGCTCTCGCGGCGTTCGTAGTCGCCGTACGCGGCGACGATCCGCTGGACGAGGCGGTGGCGGACGACGTCCTCGCCGCCAAACCGGATGAAGCTCACGTCCTCGACCTCGGCCAGGATCTCGCCCACCACTACCAGCCCGGAGCGCTGGTCGCGCGGCAGGTCGACCTGGGTGATGTCACCGGTAACCACCATCCGCGACCCGAACCCGAGCCTCGTCAGGAACATCTTCATCTGTTCCGGGCTCGTGTTCTGCGCCTCATCGAGGATGATGAACGAGTCATTGAGCGACCTGCCGCGCATGAAGGCCAGCGGCGCAACCTCGATGATGTCGCGGTCCAGGTACGTCGCGACCCGGTCGGGGTCGAGCATGTCGTAGAGGGCGTCGAAGAGCGGGCGCAGGTAGGGGTCGACCTTGGCCTGGATGTCGCCGGGCAGGAATCCGAGCCGCTCGCCGGCTTCGACGGCGGGCCGGGTGAGGATGATCCGGTTGACCTCGCGGGCATCGAGGGCCGCGACCGCCATCGCCACTGCGAGGAAGGTCTTGCCGGTGCCCGCCGGGCCGATCCCGAAGGTGACCGTGTGGTTTCGGATCGAGTCGACGTAGCGCTTCTGGTTGAGCGTCTTCGGGGCCACCTGGACCCCGCGGTGGCGCCAGATCACGTCCTCGAGGATCGTCGCCGCCGGCTCGTTCTCCGCGACCGCGCCCGCCACCGAGTCGACCGTCGCCGGCGCCAGCTCGTGCCCCCGCTCGACGAGCCCCACGAGCTCCTCGACGACCGCCTTGGCGTCCGACACCTCGGCGTCGGGGCCGTCCAGGGTGAGGATGTTGCCGCGCAGATAGAGGTCGCAGCCGAGCCGCTGTTCGAGCTCGCGCAGGACCGCATCCTCGGCTCCGGCGAGCTCGGCGGCGACCTGGTTGTCGAGGGTGAGTTGCTGGCGGCTCACGAATCACCTGCGGCGGCTTCGCCGCCTGACACGCCTGTTTCGGTGCTAAAGCACCTCAAGGCATATCTTCACCGAGGCGCGCCCGCACCGCCTCGCTCACCCGGCGGCCGTCGGCGCGGCCGCCGACCTTCGGCATCGCGACTCCCATCACCTTGCCCATGTCGGAGGCATCCGCGGCGCCGGTCTCGGCGACCGCGTCGTCGACGATCGCCGCCAGCTCGTCGTCGGAGAGCTGGGCCGGAAGATAGGCGTCGATCAACCTCGCCTCGCGCTCCTCGGCGGCCGCCCGCTCCTCGCTTCCCCCGGCCCGGTACGCCTCGGCGGCCTCGAGCCGCCGCTTCCGCTCCCGCCGCAGCACCGCGACCTCGTCGTCGTTGCCCGCCTTCGCCTCCTGCTGGAGGGCGTTGGCGACCATCCGCAGGGCGCCCACCCGATCGCGCTCCCCGGCCCGCATCGCGGTGCGGACGTCGGCCTGGACCTGCTCGAGAACGCTCATACGTGCTTCAGACCTCCTCAAGGGTATCCACGCGCTCGATGTCACCTAGCGGCATCTGCAGGAAGCGGCCGCCGAGCTCGCGAAACGACGAGACGTCGCCGGTACAGAGGAAGCTGTAGCGGCCCTCGACGCCGTCGGCCTCCAGTCCCCTCCCAGTCAGCAGCCGCTGCGCGGCCGCCGCGATCGCGTGCCCAGCGCTGACGAGGCGCACGTCGCGGCCGAGGATGCGCTGGAGCATCGGCGCGACGAGCGGATAGTGGGTGCAGCCGAGCACGAGGGTGTCGACCTCCGCCCGGCGAAGCGGCGCGCAGTAGGAGCGGACCGTGTCGACGACCCGCTGGTCGAAGGGGTCGCCGTGCTGGATGATCGGCGCCAGGTCGGGGGCTGCGACCTCGACCACGTCGAGGCCCCGTCCCTGCCGCTCGAGCGCGCGCCGGTAGGCGCCGCTCGCGACCGTGGTCGGCGTCGCCAGCACGCCGACGCGCCCAGACTGCGTGATCGCGGCCGCGATCTCGGACTCGGGCTCGATCACCGATAGGACCTCGACCCCGCGGTCGGCGGCGGCCTCGACGGCGACATCGCGCGCGGCCGAGGTCGCGGCGTTGCAGGCGATCACCAGCAGCTTCGTCCCCCGCTCGAGCAACAGCTTGGAGATCAGCGCGACCCGCGCCTGCAGATCCTCGGCCGGCTTGATCCCGTACGGGAAGTAGGCGGTGTCGCCGAGGTAGACGAAGTCCTCCGCCGGCAGCGAGACGAGGAACTCGTGCAGCACGGTGAGCCCGCCGACGCCGGAGTCGAAGACGGCGATCGGGAGCGCGCGGTCAGGCACGGCCGCTCAAGAGAAGCGCCGCCCAATCCCCGCTCGATCGTCGCTCTGCGGTCAGGAGCCCTCGAGCCCCGAGCGCCTCCTCCACCTGATCCTGCTCGCTCACGAGCAACCCCGAGCAAACCAGCCGCTCGGGCGGCCGCTCCAGCCGCCTCGCGACATCGACGAGAAGCGGCGCGGTCAGGTTGGCGACCGCCGTCGGCGCCAGAGCCGGCAGCTCGTCGCGCAGCAGGTTCACCCGGCCGAGCTCGAGCTCGACCCCGTTGGCATCCCCATTCTCGGCCGCCGCCTCGAGCGCGGCGCGCTCGTGGTCGAACCCCGCAACGGGTCCCCACCCGAGCTTGGCGGCGGCGATCGCCAGCACTCCCGAGCCGGTCCCGAGGTCGGTCAGGGCTCCCCTCGCCGCGCCCCGGTCGGCGAGCTCGAGCAGCAGCTCCAGGCACATCCGCGTCGTCGCGTGAGCCCCCGTCCCGAACGCCTGGCCGGGATCGACCACCACTTCCACCTGCCACCTGACACCTGCCGCCTGCCACGACGGCCTGACCACCAACCGACCGCCGATTTCCACCGGCCGATGGAAGTCCTTCCACCGATCGCCCCAGTCGTCGGGGATCTCGGTCGTCGAGACCTCGACCGTGCCGTCTCCGGCCGCGGCCTCGAGCTCGCCGATCGTCGGGATCTCGCCGGGCGGACCGTAGAGCGCGTACTCCACCCAGCCCTCGCCGCCCGCCTCCTCGAGGCCGTTCGGGGCGAGCTCGACCAACTCGCCGAGGACCCGCTCGGCGAGCTCGGGACGGCAGCGGACGGCGAGCCGGATCAAGCGCGTTGGCGCCGCGTCCTCCGCCTGGCGCCGAACCGCCTCCACCGGCCGCCGCGTCCGTCGCGGCGCAGGTTCGCGTCGTCGAGCGAGTCGTCGAGCCGCTCGGTGAGCTCGCGCTGGTCGGGGTCGAGGTCGACCGGGACGACGACGTCGAGGACGACGTGGTGGTCGCCGCGCGCGCCGCGGTGAAGGCCAGGGAGCCCGAGCCCGCGCAGGGTCACGGCCTCGCCGGGCTGGGCGCCGCGCGGGATCTCTGCCTCGCGCTCGCCCTCGAGCGTCTCGACCGCCACCGAGCCGCCGAGCATCGCGCGGGTGGCGGGGATCTCGACCCGCGAGACGAGGTCCTGGCCGACGCGCTCGAAGCGCTCGTCCTCGGTGACGATGACCTCGACGTAGAGGTCGCCGGCCGGCGCCCCGGGCTCGCCCGCGTGGCCGGCGCCGCCGATCCGGATCCGCTGCCCTGATTCGATGCCCGCGGGCACCTCCACCTCCCAGGTCCGCTCGCGGACGAGCCGGCCCCGGCCGCCGCACTCGCGGCACGGGGTCTCGGGAATCTTGCCGGCGCCGCCGCAGGTCGGGCAGGCGCCGCTCCGGACCATCTGCCCGAGCGCGGTACGGGTCACCCTTCGCACCGCGCCGGCGCCGCCGCAGGTCTCGCAGGTGCGGATCGGCGTCCCCGGCTCGGCGCCGTTGCCACGGCAGTGCTCGCAGACGGAGACCGCCTCGAGCTCGACCTCGCGGGTGGCGCCGGTCACCACTTCCTCGAGCGAGACCTCGACGCGGGCGGCCAGGTCGCCGCCGGCCGCCGGTCCGGAGCGCCCGAAGCCGAACAGGTCGCCGAACAGCGGGTCGCCGCGGCCGAAGAATGCGGAGAGGACCTCCTCGAAACTGCCGAAGTCGCTCGCCGGCGCCCAGCCGCCCGAGCGGAGTCCCTCGTGCCCGAAGGCGTCGTAGGTTCGCCGGCGCTCGGGGTCGGTGAGGACCTCGTAGGCCTCGGCGGCCTCCTTGAACTTCTCCTCGGCATCCGGATCGTGCTTGTTGACGTCGGGGTGCAGCTCGCGGGCCAGGCGACGGAAGGCCTTCTTGATCTCGCCGTTGCCCGCTCCCCGGTCGACGCCGAGGACCTCGTAGTAGTCCCTCGGCACGGCTACCCCTCGTAGACCGTCGCGAAGAACCGGGAGAGCTCTCCGGCGGCCTCGTGGACCGAGGCGATCGCAGTCTCGTAATCCATCCGCAGCGGACCGACCACGCCCACCGTGCCGAGATTGCGGTAGCCGAGCCCGTAGTTGGCGCCGACGACGCTGACGCTCCGCAGCTCCGGCTCGGGGTTCTCGTCGCCGATCCAGCAGAAGACCGAGCGCTCGTCGATCGCCGAGCGGAGCACTCCGAGCAGCGTCGCGCGGCGTTCGAGCGCGCCCATCAGCTCGTTCACGTGGGGAAGGTCGCCGGCGTGATCCTCGGAGAGAAGCCGCGAGGCGCCATCGACGTAGAGGGCGTCCCCGCCCGAGGCCTCGAGCCCGGTGAACGCCACCCGCAGCTCGCCGACGAACTCCGCCTCGGGCGCCGACAGTGAGGGATCGCGGAGGCGGTCCTCGATCATCCTCGCCCCGAGCCCGAGTCCACCGAGCCGCTCGTTGAGGTAGCTCGAGGCCCACTCGACGAGGCCCGGGTCGACCTCGGACTCGAACGTCAGCACCCGCTTCGACACCGCGCCGTTCGAGGCGATGACGACGACGAGCACGACGCGCCCGGCGAGGCGAAGCACCTCGACGCGGTGGATCCGCGCGCTCGAGGGGGGCGGCGCGGTCGCGAGCGCGAGCAGGTCGTTGATTCGCGACAGGGTCGCGGTCGTCTCGCGCATCGCCTCGTCGACCTCGCGGCGCATCCGCTGGAGCTTCAGGCCGCCGGCCCGCTTCGGCGGGACCCTGCTCGCCGCCAGCAGCAGGTCGGCGAAGAACCGGTAGCCCGCCTCGGTCGGGACCCGCCCGGCCGAGGTGTGGGGATGGGTCAGAAAGCCGCCGACCTCGAGCGCGGCGAGCTCCGACCGCACGGTCGATGAGCTCCACTCGATCCCCGCGCCGGTCGCGATCGCCTTCGATGAGACCGGCTCGCCGGAATCGAGGTAGGCGTCGACGACGAGCCTGAGGATCCGCTGCTGCCGCTCGGAGAGCATGGAATCCATTCTAGGAACGGCGCTGGCGACCGCCGCCGAGCGGCCCTCACGCGAGCCCGATCACGCGCCAGGCCCCACCCTCGCCGACGAGGACGAGAGCCTGCACGTTCTCTGTCGACGCTGCTCCCGCGCCGCCCACGTCGCTGCCCGGGAGCAAATAGGCGAGCGCCACCCGGCCAACGACCACGGCATTCGCGACGTGGACCCGCCCGAGCTCGCCGCTCGCCACGCGCTGGTCCACCCATCGTCCCGCCGCCCCGAGCACGGCGCTCGTCTCCGCCCCGGCGGAGGGAAGCGACTCCCGAAGCGACCCGGGCACCCCGCGGGCGCGGACCGAAGCGGCGACCGGAAACGGCCCCGGAAGGTCGACCAGCCACCGACCCCCCTGGCGGCGGGCGACCGCCACCGCGAGGCGGTTGGCCGCCCCGAATCGAGCGACTGCGAGCGCGAGGTTGCCCGTGCCTCCGGTTGGGCGGACCCCGGTCAGCCGCGGAACCTGGGGTACGCGCGAGAGCGTCTCCCGGCAGCCTCCGCTCACTCCGACCTCGACCCGGCGCCTTCCCGCGGCCGTCATCAGGGCGCAGGCATCGGCCGGACGAGCGCCGGCGACGGCGACGTACCAGGCGCGGACCGCCGCCTCGGGTGAGCCGGTTGGGTCGGACCCAGTCGCCGCCGCTCCCGAGCCGGTGCCCCCCGACGATCCGCCGCAGCCGGCGATCGCCGCCGCCAGCAGCGCACACCCGGCGAGGATCCTCCCCCTCACCGTCGACATCCTATGGGCGGTCGGCTAGGAAACCTCGATCTCGGCCTCGGCGTTGCGGATGATCCGGCTGTCGCCCTGGGAGGCCTCGGTCTCGGTGACGATCCTCCCGTCCTCGACCGACCTGACGGTCGAGGTGACGACGATCTCCTGCTCCGGGAAGCCCATCCCCCGGAACTGAACCCGGAGGCGCTTCAGCGCCCGCGGATCGCCGCCGGCGACGGCCGCGTTGGCCTGCGCGACCTGGGCCATCGTCCACAGCCCGTGGAGAATCACCCCCGGGAGCCCCACATTGCGCGCGTACTCGGGGTCGGTGTGGATCGGGTTCGGGTCGCCCGAGGCCGCCGCGTAGCGCTTGGTGAGGTCGGCGTCGGGGGTGACGCGAAGCTCCGGCAGCCGGTCGCCGGCGGAGTACCCGGCGGCCATCACACCCCCCTCACGATGTCGGTCCAGGTCCCGCGCACGGTCTCCGCGCCGTCCTGGTTTCGCGACACCGACTCGAACACGTAGAAGCCCATCCCGCCCCGTTCCTCGATCGAGGTGCACGCGACGTCGGTGCTGATCACATCGCCCGCGCAGACCGGCTCGCCCCAGACGAACTCCTGGCCGCCGTGCACCATCGTCGCGAAGTTCATCCCCACCTCGGGGTCGAGGATCGCCGGGCCGAGCGCCGGGGCGCTGTAGACGACGCAGAACATCGGCGGCGCGACGAGGTCGCGAAAGCCGCCTGCGCGCGCGGCGTCGGCGTCGCGGTGGACGGGGTTCTCGGCGCCGATCGCGTCCGCGTACTGGGTGATCCGCCCGGCCTCGACCTCGAAGTCGACGGCGGGCCACCTCTTTCCGACCGCATCCTGGCTGACGGGCATCGACGGCGGCGCAGTCTAATCCGGCTGGCCCCCGCGCCGCTTCGCCTCCGCGACCGCCTCGTCCCAGGTGGCATAGAGGTGGAGCGCCTTCGTCTCGTTGGCGTCGAGCTCGAACATGAAGGCTGTCGTCATCTCCACCTCGACGCCGCTCCCCTGGCCCCGAGCCGTCTGGAGGACGCCGACGACGACGTGGCGCTCCCCGACCGGCTCGATCCGCTCGACCGAGATCTCGAGGCCCTCCCACGCCTCGAGCCACTCTCCGGCCCACTCCTGGTAACCGCTGTGGCCGCGGTAGGTGCCGGGATTGGCGAGCGCCGGCGATGAGAAGATCTCGACGTCGTCGGCAAGCACCCCGAGGACGCCCTCGATGTCCCCGCTGTTGAAGGCGTCGAGGCCGGCGCGGACCCGCTCGAGGTTGCGCTGCCGGTCAGCGGTTGCCATCGAGCTCGAGCACGGACAGGAAGGCCTCTTGCGGGACCTCGACGCGGCCGACCTGCTTCATCCGCTTCTTCCCCGCCTTCTGCTTGGAGAGCAGCTTTCGCTTGCGGGTGACGTCGCCGCCGTAGAGCTTCGCGGTGACGTCCTTGCGGAGCGCCTTCACCGTCTCGCGGGCAAGTACCCGCGAGCCCACCGCCGCCTGGACCGGGACGTCGAAGAGCTGGCGCGGGATCGTCCGCTGGAGCCGCTCGACGAGCGCCCGGCCGGTCGGATAGGCCGAGTCGCGGTGGACGATCAGCGACAGCGCGTCGACCCGGTCGCCGGCGAGGAGGACGTCGAGCTTGACGAGGTCCGAGTCGTGGTAGCCGAGCGGCTCGTAGTCGAGCGAGGCGTACCCCGCGGTTCGCGACTTGAGCTGGTCGTAGAAGTCGAGGACGATCTCGGCGAGCGGCAGGTCGTAGCGGATCTGGACCCGCTCGGGCGAGAGGTAATGGAGGTCGACGTGGGTGCCGCGGCGGCCCTGGCAGAGCTCCATGATCGCCCCCACGTGGCGAGTCGGGGCGATCAGCGTGGCGCGGATGAAGGGCTCGGCGATCCGCTCGATCGAGGCCGGGTCCGGCATCTCGGTCGGGCTTCTGACCTCGACCACCTCGCGGGAGTGAAGCTCGACCTCGTAGCGGACGTTGGGGGTCGTTGCCAGCAGCTCGAGGTCGTACTCGCGCTCGAGGCGCTCGCGGACGATGTCCATGTGCAGGAGCCCGAGGAAGCCGCAGCGAAAGCCGAACCCGAGCGCGTCGGAGGTCTCCGGCTCGTAGGAGAGCGCGGCATCGTTGAGCGCCAGGCGCTCGAGCGCGTCGCGGAGATCCTCGTAGCGGTCGGTGTCGATCGGGAACAACCCGCAGAAGACGACAGGCCGCACCTCGCGGTAGCCCGGGAGCGGCTCGGCGGCCGCGCGTTCGCGCGCGGTGAGCGTGTCCCCGACCCGCAGCCGCGAGACGTCCTTGATCCCGGTGATGATGTAGCCGACCTCGCCGGCGCCCATCGCGCTCGCCGGCGCCGCGTTCGGGGCGAAGAACCCGATCTCGTCGATGTCGGCCTCGGTCCCGGCCTGCATCGCCGCGATTCGCTCGCCGCGCTCGAACGCGCCGTCGAAGATCCGCACGTAGGCGACGACCCCCCGGTACTGGTCGAACTCGGAGTCGAAGATGAGCGCGCGCGGCCGGGCGTCCGGATCGCCTCGAGGCGCGGGGATCCTCGCCACGATCGCCTCCAGCACGTCGGCCACCCCCTGCCCGGTCTTCGCCGAGATCCGCAGGATGTCGTCCGGCTCGCCGCCGATCAGGTCGACGATCTCTGCCGCCACCCGGTCCGGCTCGGCGCTCGGCAGGTCCACCTTGTTGAG
Organism: Actinomycetota bacterium; assembly: GCA_046732395.1. Lineage (GTDB taxonomy): Bacteria > Actinomycetota > Thermoleophilia > Solirubrobacterales > 70-9 > JAWVFM01. The sequence goes on from JBKPNB010000353.1 coordinate 15,599, forward strand.
CACCGGCACGAGCTCGAGCCCGGCGTCGATCGCGGCGTAGGTGTTGGCGACCGTCTGCGCCTCGACCCCCTGGGCGGCGTCGACCACCAGCAGCGCCCCCTCGCAGGCGGCCAGGCTGCGCGAGACCTCGTAAGAGAAGTCGACATGCCCCGGGGTGTCGATCAGGTGCAGGTGGTAGGTCTCGCCGTCGGCGGCCCGGTAGGTGACCCGCACTGCCTGGGCCTTGATCGTGATCCCCCGTTCGCGCTCGAGCTCCATCGAGTCCAGCAGCTGCGGCAGGTGCTTCCGGGGGTCGACGGCCCCGGTGAGCTCGAGGATGCGGTCGGCCAGCGTCGACTTGCCGTGGTCGATGTGGGCGATGATCGAGAAGTTGCGGACGCGGTCCATGGCCAGCGGATCAGTATGGCGAGGGCACGCGAAGACTCGTCCTCCTCTCGCCGACAGTCGACCTTTAGGTCGAACCTCGATCGCGGCGGATCAGGCGGCGGATCTGCCCCACCTCCGGGATGCGCAGCAGGTTGATCGCGATCCAGTAGACGAGGGCCCCGGCGGCGAGGCCGCAGACCAGCGAGAGCGCCTGCGCCGCGAACGACCGGCCGAGGGCCTCATCGAGAGCGCGCCAGACGCCGTAGCTGACGGCGGCCAGGGCCGCCGACGCGACGAGGACCCGGGTCGAGGTCCAGATGAACCGCCCGAGCTCGAGCCGCCCGAGCTGGCGGCGCATGAGCGTCACCTGGGCGAGGACGCTCACCCCGGTTGCGATCGCGGTCGCGGCGACGATCCCCCCGACGCCGAACGGACCGTGGAGGAGGAGCGCGCCGACAGCCGTGATGACGAGGTTGATCCCGGAGATCGCGGTCGGGATCCAAGGCCGCTGAAGGCTGAAGAAGGTCCGTGTGAGCAGGAGGAAGAGGCCGTTCAGCGGCAGCGAGAACGCGAACCAGAAGAGCGCCGTCGCGACCAGGTCGGTGTCCGCGGCGCTGAACTCGCCGCGCTGGTAGACGAGGCGCACCATCGGCACCGACAGGACGAGGATGGCCGCCGACGCCGGCACCAGCAACAGCGAGATCTGCCGCATCCCGCTCGCCATCGTCGACCGCAGGTCGCCGTAATCGCGGCGGGCGGCCAGCCGCGCCAGCGTCGGGAACAGCACCGTGGTCACGGCCACCGAGAAGATTCCCTGCGGCAGCATGTAGATCCGGAACGCCTTGTCGATCGCCGCCGGCCCCTGGCTCGAGACGAGCGAGCCGAAGGTGCTGTTGATGAGGAGATTGAAGTTGATGAGCCCGAGGCTGAGGGTGACCGGGAGCATGAGGAGGAGAACGCGGCGCACCTGGAGGCTTCGCCACGCGAAGACCCGCAGGAGGCGGAACTCCGTGTGGCGTAGATCCCAGGTCGGGATCGCGAGCTGGATCGCGGTGCCGATCAGCACCCCGATCGCGTAGGCATAGATCCGGTCGCTCCCGGAGAACGCCGGCGCCAGGGCGACGAGGACGACGATGATCGCGACGTTCCAGAAGAACGGCGAGATCGCAAAGGCCCCGAACCGGTTGTAGCTGTTGAGGATGCCGACGACCATCCCGGTCGTCCCGAGCAGCACCAGGATCGGGAACAGCACCTGCGAGAGCGTCACCGTGAGGTCCTGCGGCACCTTCGAGCCGACGAAGAGCGGCATCAGGACCGGCGCGACGAGGATGAACAGCGCCGTCAGCGCCGTCAGCACGAGCGTCACCAGGTAGATCAGCGTCGAGGCCAGCCGGAACGCCTCGCGCTTGTTCCCGCGTTCGAGCTGCTCGGTGAAGACCGGGACGAACGCGGCCTGGATCGCCGCGTCGGCGAACAGGCTTCGGACCAGGTTCGGGACCTGGAAGGCGATGGTGAACGCCGACATCGCTCCGCTGACGCCGAAGTACGAGGCGGCGAAGACCTCGCGGACGAGGCCGGCCACGCGCGACGCGGACGTCGCCAGGGAAAACAGCGCTGTCGATCGCGCCAGCCGCCCCGCTCGCTCGGTTCGCGACTCGGCGGACGGAACGCCGACCTCGACCTCGGGGCCCTCCGTGGCCGGCTCGAGGCGCATCGTCGGCCGGGCCCCGCCCGCCTCGACCGGCGGGTCGAGGGGTTCTTGCTCGCTCATCGCGCCGCTATAGTGGCCGCTCGCCCGATGGCCAACATCGCTTCACAGCGCAAGCGGATCGCGCGCGCCGCTCGAGAGCGCGACGAAAACCGTCGCCTGACGAGCGCCGTCAAGACCCACTTTCGCCGCCTCGAGGACGCCATGTCGAGCGGCGACGAGGCGGCGGTCGACGCCGAGCATCGACGGCTCGTCTCCAGGATCGACAAGGCGGCGCGCACCGGCGCGCTCCACCGCAACACCGCGGCCCGAAAGAAGGCCCGGGCGTCGCGGATCCGCGCCCGCGCCTCCTGAGGCCGAAGGCCGCGCGACGGGCGGCCGGATCGCGGCTCACCTGCCCCCCGTCGCCCGACGGATGGCGAGGGTGACGGCGACCTCGTCCGGATAGTCGGAGCCGCCGCGGGTCCACCATTCGAGATCGGCGAGCGCGCAGGTCGCCGCCCGCAGCTCGGCGAGGCTGACGTCGCCGAGCCGCCTGACGAGCATCCGAGCGGCGTAGGGATGCATCCCAAGGCTGCCCGCGACATCCTTCGCCGGACGACCGGCGTCGAGCTGGGCGCGGGCCTGCGCGGCGGCGCGGAGGCGCTTCGCGCCCTGCCAGACGAGCCCCGAGACCGACTCGCCCTGCGCGGAAAGCCGCTCGGCGGCGGCGAGCGCCGCGCCGCGATCGCGGTCGACGATCGCGTCCGAGAAGGTCCAGGTCGCCTCCTCTGAGGTGTCGGCGACCATCGCGTCGAGCTCGGCGACTCCGACCCGGCCGCTCGGCTCGGCCCAGAGCGCGAGCCGATCGAGCTCGTTGGCAAGCCGGGCGGTGCGCGCCCCCATCCGCTCGACGAGCAGGCGGGCCGCGTCGAGCTCGAGCTCGAATCCGCGGGCGCGGGCGTCGGCGACGAGTCGGCGCGGGAGCTCCGCCGGCTTCGGGACACCGTACCTGTGGACCTCGCCGCCGGCCCCTTCGACGGCCGCGGCGAGCGCCTTGCGCGCCGCGAGCTTGGCGCGGGACGGCCGCTCGCGCCCGGGGGCGGGTCGTTCGACCAGGACCACGGTCGCGTCGGCGGGAACCGCGCCGAGCGCGGCGGCGAGCGCCTCGAGCGACTTCGCCGCCGCCCGCTCGACGTGGTCGGCGAGCAGGTAGCGGTGCTCGGCGGTCAGGGACATCGCGGGGATCGTGGCCGCCAGCGCCTCGAGATCCGGGGCGCCGACGCCGTCGGGGGGCGCAAAGTTCTCGAGCGCGCCCGGCCCGCCCTCGCGCGCGGCGCGCGCGCGAAGGCGCGCCAGCGCCGCCTCGATCTTCGCCTCGTCGTCGCCCGCGAGCAGGTACGCGGGCTTGATCTCCGCCATCGGCCCGAGGATATTCGGCTCCGCGGCCGGGATCGGCGACCGCGGGGCGCGGCTGGTGTCAGATGCTGCCGATCAGGATGCTGAGGCCGGAGAGGACCACGGCGAGCGCGGTGACGAGGAGCACCAGCCGGCCGCGAGTTCCGGTGACCGCGAACGCGAGCGCTAGGAGTGCCGCGATCCCGCCGAGGACACCCCCGACCCAGCCGAGGACGAGCGTGACCGTCCGCTGGGTCGAGCTGACGTCGAAGCACTTCACCAGGCCCTGCTGGGTCTGGGCCAGGCGCTGGATCGCCGCGGTGTCGTCGCACCGCGGCCGGTCACCGAGGTCGACCATCACCGCGATGATCACCGCCGCGGCGAAGGCGAGGACGATGGCCAGCACCGCGGCCAGCATGCGGCGCCCGGCCGAGGCCTTCGATTCCGGGGCGTAGGGGGCCTCGCCGGGAGGAGGGGGCGGCGGTGGCGGCGTGGCCGTCGATTCCATCCGCGTCCGACCCTAACCGCTCCCCGGGGTCGACGGGTCGAGGCCGCCTCACCCGCTCTCGGCTCGGACCGCCCAGCCGCGGCGGTCGACGTCGATCTCGACGGTGCCGTCGAGGTCGGTCCGCATCACGGGCACCCGATGCGCGGCGAGCGTCGCCAGGATCCCGGGAGTCGGATGGCCGTAGGGGTTGTCGGCGCCGACCGAGATCACGGCGAGCCGCGGGGCCGACTGGTCGAGGAGCCGCCCCAGGCCGGGGTCGTCGCTGCCGTGGTGGGCGACCTTGAGGACGTCGATCGGCCCGGGATCGAGCGGGACGTCGGCGGCCTCGGCGTCGGCGGTGAGCAGCATCGCAAAGCCGCGCCAGCGGGCGATCGCGACGAGCGCGCGGACGTTGGGATCCTCGCTGCGGGCCTCGACGCGCGACTCGAGCTCGCGCGGAGGCCAGAGGAACTCGAGCCGCAGGCGACCCGAGTCGACCTCCGAGCCCTCGGCGACCTCGACCGCGTCCGCCCCCGCTGCCCGGGCTTCAGCGACGATCCGCGGCACGGGCTCGCCGTACAGCACGCGGTCGACCGGGAACGTCCCGAGCAGGTCCTCGATGCCGCCGATGTGGTCCGACTGGTCGTGGGTGACGACCGCGGCGGCGAGCCGATCGACGCCGGCATCGGCGAGCTCGGCGGCGATCCCGTCGCCGGGCGGGCCGCCGTCGACGAGGATCGGGCGGCCGCCCGAGGGGTCGAGGAGGATCGCGTCGCCCTGGCCGACGTCGAGGACGCTCACCCGGAGCGCCGGCCGCGTGAGGGGAGCGGCGGGCGTCGGCGGGCCGGCGAGGAGGGCGGCGGCGATCGCCACCGCCATCAACGCGAGCGCCAGCACCCCGCGC
>JBKPNB010000354.1:0-10910 GCA_046732395.1 Actinomycetota bacterium
CTGCGGGCGGCGGGGATGGCCGGCGGGATCCTGATGCTGACCGCCCGCGACGCGGTCGCCGACCGCGTCGACGGCCTCGAAGCCGGCGCCGACGACTACGTCGTCAAGCCGTTCGCGATCGAGGAGGTCGTGGCCCGGCTCCGCGCGCTGGCGCGGCGCGGGCACGACGGCGGCGAGCGCCTCCGCTTCGCCGACCTCACCCTCGACCTCTCCGCGCGCACCGCCCGCCGCTCGGGGCGCGATCCGGTCGAGCTGACCGGCCGCGAGGCGGCGCTGCTCGAGATGCTGATGCGAAACCCGCGCGTCGTCGTCTCCCGCGAGGCGGCGATCGAGGAGATCTGGAGCGACGCCGCGGTGCCCAATGTCGTCGACCGCTACGTCGCCCGGCTGCGGCGGAAGCTCGGCGCGCCGCCGCTGATCCGCACCGTGCGCGGCATCGGCTTCACTTTGGAGGAGTGAGGGGAAGGAGCCTCAGCACCCGTCTCACCGTCGCCGCGGCGGCGGCGGTGGTGATCGCGGTGATCGTCCTCTGCGTCGCCGCCCGCTTCATCGTCAACCACGAGCTTCGCTCCTCGCTCGACTCGAGCCTCCGTGGGCGCGCCACCGACGTCGCCCGCCTCGCCGTCTCCGCCCCCGCCGTCCTCGACTCGCCGGGGGCGCTCGAGGGCCCCTCATCGGGCCGCCAGCTCAACGTCGAGGTCGTCGATCGCCGCGGGCGGATCGTCGCCCGCTCGCTCGCGCTCGGCGCGAAGCTGCTCCCGAACGGGCCGCTGACGAGCGCCGCGCTCCACGGGCGGAGCGGGTTCGGCGACTTCAACCTCGACGGCGAGCCGATCCGGATCTTCGCCGCGCCGATCGCCGCCGCCGGCGGCCCCGCCGCCGGCGGCGCGGTGCTGGTCGCCGCAAGCACCTCCGACATCACCTCCACCGTCCACCGCCTGACCGTCCTGCTGATCATCATCGGGCTCCTGACGGCGGCGATCGGAGGCGTCGTCGCCGCACTGCTGACCCGCCGCGGGCTCCGCCCGCTCCGCGAGCTCTCGGCCTCGGCGGCGGCGATCGAGGAGGCCGAGGATCCCTCGCGGCGCCTCGCGGAGCCGGCGAGCGCCGACGAGCTCGCCGATCTTGCTCAGACGCTGAATCGGATGCTCGCCGCGCTCGACGCCGCCGGCGAGCGCGAGCGCCGGTTCCTCGCCCACGCGAGCCACGAGCTGCGGACGCCGCTCACCTCGCTCAGCGGCAACGTCTCCTATCTCGCCCGCCACGGCGCCGACCCCGAGGTGATCGCCGACCTCGAGCACGACTCCTCCCGGCTCCGGGCGCTGCTCGACGACCTGCTCGCGCTCGAGCGCGAGGACGGCGCCGCCCGTCCCGACCGCCCGGTCCGCCTCGACGAGCTGGTCGCCGACGTCGCGAGCGAGCACCCGCGCACCCGCGTCGCGCTCGGCGAGCCGGTGACCGTGCTCGGCGAGCCCGAGGCGCTCCGGCGGGCGATCGAGAACCTGGTCGAGAACGCCGAGGTCCACGGCCCGCGCGACGGCGCGATCACGGTCGCGCTCGCGGCCGCGGACGGCCACGCCGAGCTCTCGGTCGCGGACGAGGGACCGGGCTTCACCCCGGCCGCCGCCGAGCGCGCCTTCGACCGCTTCTGGCGCGATCCCGACGCCCTCGGCCGCCCCGGCTCTGGGCTCGGCCTGGCGATCGTCAAGGCCACCGCCGAGCGCCACGGCGGCACCGTCCGCGCCGCCGAAGCGACGGTGACGATCACGCTGCCGGTCGCCTGAGGCCCTCGAAATCCCGGCTGGGCTTCCTAACTCGGCGAGCGGTGCTCGAGCTCGAGGCGTAACATCGGCAACGCATTTATCGGCCACAACGAGGAGGGGATCGTGAGCCGACTTACCGTGGCGCTCGCCGTCGCAGGGGCCAGCTTGGCCATGTGCGTGGCCGTGGCGAGCGCGAATACGTATTCAACGACGGGGCCCACCGATGCAAGCGCCGGCCCCAGTCCGTTCGCGCCCGGCTGCGGCGGGCCGGGCGAGGACTTCCACGCTGCATCCGAGGTGCCGGGGGTCAACTTCCCGGGGACCGAGGTCGAGCCGTGGTTCCAGGTCAACCCGCAGGACTCGCAGGATCTGGTCGGCTTCTGGCAGCAGGACCGCTGGTCCGACGGCGGAGCGCACGGCCTCGTGGCGGGCGTCTCGCACGACGGCGGCCTGACGTGGACGAAGAGCTGGCCGGCCTTCAGCAACTGCGCCGGAGGGACGACCGCCAACGGCGGCGGCTACGAGCGGTCCTCGGACCCGTGGATCTCGTGGTCGCCAAGGCCAGCGAACGGGCTGGGAACGCTCCACGCGATCAGCATCTCGTTCGACCGCTCGACGGCCCACAACGCGGTGCTCGCGAGCAGGTCGCTCGACGGCGGTAACACCTGGAGCGCCCCGAAGACGCTCAGGGAGGACAACTCCAACTCGGGACCGCTGGCGAATCTATTCAACGACAAGGAGTCGATCACCGCAGACCCGATCGACACCCACAACGTCTACGCGGTATGGGACCGGATCGAGTCGCCGAACAACAACCCGTTGACCCCGCCCCAGGCCTACGCGCATGCGCTCGCCTTCCGGGGGCCAGCCTGGTTCGCGCGCAGCACGAACAACGGGAAGAGTTGGGAGCAGGCGCGGAAGATCTTCGCGCCTAAGGCCTCCCGGACCCAGACCATCGGCAACCAGATCGTGGTGGAGCCGAACGGGGACCTCGTCGACGGGTTCGACTACATCAAGGGCTCGAACGGCCACGGCATCCACAGGGGCGACAACGTCGCGGTGATCTTCTCGAGCGACCAGGGAGACACCTGGTCATCGACCCCGACGATCGTCGCCAACATGGGTGACACCGGCAACCGCGATCCGGAGCCGGTGCCCTGTCGGGGGGACAACACTCCCTCGACCCCGTGCCTGCTGGTCCGAACCGGCGACATCCTCCCCGATTTCGCGGTCGATTACTCGACCGGCGCGACGAGGGGCGACCTGTACGCCGTGTGGCAGACGCACAGGTCGGCGACGGTGCTCGGCAACCCGGTGGACGACACGATCCTGCTGTCGCGGTCGACCGACGGCGGCCATCACTGGTCGACGCCGGTCAAGGTGAATCACACCAAGGCCGGGGAGCAGGCGTTCACGGCGTCCGTCCACGTGGCGGCCAACGGCGACGTTGCGGTGACGTACTACGACTTCCGCAAGGACGCGCTGGGCGACAAGCCGCTCAGCACGGACTACTGGATCGTGCACTGCCACGCCGCGACGAGCAACTGCACCAAGAGGGCGAGCTGGCCGAAGGCGAACGAGAACCGGCTGACGCCGACGTCGTTCGACATGCGGAAGGCCCCCTATGCGATCGGGTACTTCGTGGGCGACTACGAGGGGCTTGACAATTTCGGGACCACGTTCACGCCGTTCTTCGTCCAGGCGGTGGCCGGCGCGACGCACGCCCACCCGCTCACCGACGCGTTCTACTCGACGGCGGGCCCGTAGGTTCCGTCGCGAGCCCGCGAGGGCCCTTCCCGGCGTCGCCGGGGAGGGCCCTTCGGGCTCCGCTCATGCCGTTCTCGAGGCCGTCATTGTTCCGGCGATGCCCGCCACCGCCCACCGGGACGAGGCCCGAAGCGCCCGCGTCGACGTCGGCCCGATGGCGCCGACTGGGACCTGCTCGGCGACGCGGCCGGCTGCGACAAGGTCGGGCTGCGCCGGATCCGGGTCTCGCCGGGCAGGCAGTCGACGCCGGCCCACGCGCACTTCGGCGAGGAGGAGATCGTTAGGGAGGAGTCTTGCCATGCCCAGGGGCGAGGATCAACGCAATCCGCGTGCCCACTCATGACGGCCATGGTCGTCGCTGATTTCGTCGAGCCCTCATCGGTGCCCTCGCGACCATCCTGGTGGCGCGATGTTCTGGCGAGAGGACCGGGACTATGTGGAATTGAGCACGATGTGGCTGATCGGCCTGTCGGATGGGTCGAGATCTTCCGCCGCGATGCTGGGCTTGCCCTCGGTGGTGACACGCTGCCCTACAGCCTGTCGCGCGCAGCCAGCCAGTCGCTGAAACTGAGCTCGCCGAGATGGTCCGCGTTCGTCGGCACCAGGCTGCCCTCCTCCAGCTCGGTGCCGAAATAGCGGGCCTTCGGGTCGGCGACGACGGTCCGCGGATCGCCCTTCGCCGTCAGGGCCTGCTGGATGAATTCGTCGAAGCGGAACCGCTCGGGGCCCGCGATTTCAATGACACCGTCAACCGGCTGCCCCTGACCGGCCTCGCACACCGCGCCGGCAACGTCGTCGGCTGCGATCGGCTGGAACAGAACATGGGGCAGCCGAACCGCCTCGCCGTCCGTGGCCTCATCCGCGATCCTCAGCGCGAACTCGAAGAACTGCGTCGCGCGGACGATCGAGAAGGGGATCGAGGAATCCCGGATCAGCTTCTCCTGGGCCACCTTGGCCCGCAGATAGCCGCTTTCCGGTAGGCGGTCCGTGCCGACAATCGAGAGGGCGACGTGGTGGCGAACACCGGCGTCGGCCTCGGCCGCCAGCTGGTTGGTGGTGGAGGTCGTGAAGAAGTCCATCACCGCCTCGTCTTCGAAGGACGGAGAGTTCGAGACATCGATCACCACCGAGGCACCCTCGAGCACCTCGGCGAGGCCCTCGCCGGTGAGCGTGTTGACGCCCGAGTCGGGTGAGGCGCCGACGGCCTCGTGGCCGTCCTCCTTAAGGCAGGTGACGACCTTAGAACCGATCAGGCCGGTTCCGCCGATGACGACGATCTTCATGCTGTTCCTTTCCCCGGTCGGTTCGACCGGCGCCGCTTTGCGCGGTCGCTACTCCGCTAGTAGAGGCCGAGCACCCGTTCGACCTCGGCCAGGGCCTTGCTCAGGCTGCGCACGTCGAGTCTCAGCGGGCCCCCGTCCCGGCGGGGATCGATCCGCAGGATCAGGTTGCCATCGTGGGGGTGATAATGGGTGTAGGCGATCTGCTCGCCCTCGCACCAGAGCTCGACGACGCCATCGGATGCTTCCTGTGCGCCGGTGGTGCGGACCTCTATCTCATGCATTGCTGATCTCCAGACTGGTCGTGGCGGCCCTGCGGCGAGGCGCTCGCCGGAGCCGGGAATCCGCCAAGTATGCCGCTGACCAGATCGCTCGGGGAAACCTCTGGGGAACCTCGGGATCGCGCCCGGCCCACGCCTCGAGAGGTAATGACCTGGCCTCCGTAGGAGTGGGCCGCAAGAACAGTGGGACCGCTTTGGCGGGTGAGCACGCGACGCACCTTGGCGACGTCATCCGCAAGGGAGGTCTCCGGAAGCTGGGGGGGTGACCTTGTAGCCGTCGGCCTGCAGGCGCTCGATTACCTCGCTCCAGCAAGAACCGTCTGCCTAGGCTCCGTGGACAAGCACGATGTTCGGCAATGAAGGCATGAGTCGAATCCTTTCGTCGGGACGCCGACTCTACCGGCGCGGTCGCGACCCGAGTGAAACGAGATGGACCGCGTTGGTCGGCAGCAGGCTCCGCTCCTGCAGCTCGGCGCCGAAGTAGCGCCTTCGGGTCGGCGACAACGGTGCGCGGGTCGCCCTTTGCCCTCCGGCCCTAGTCGCCGCTCGCGTCATATGGTCTGCCGATGCCCGCCACCGCCCACTGGGACGAGGCCCGAAGCGCCCGCGTCGACGTCGGCCCGATGGGGGCCGACTGGGACCTGCTCGGCGACGCGGCCGGCTGCGACAAGGTCGGGCTGCGCCGGATCCGGGTCTCGCCGGGCAGGCAGTCGACGCCGGTCCACGCGCACTTCGGCGAGGAGGAGATCTTCTACGTGCTCCGCGGCAGCGGTTGGAGCTGGCAGGAGAGCGGCGTCTACGAGATCGGCGCCGGCGACGTCATCCTCCACCCGCAGCGGCGCCCGGCGCACACCGTGGTCGCCGGCGAGGACGGGATCGATGTGCTCGCCTTCGGCGACGACCTCCGCCACGAGGCGGTGCGCTTCCCCCGGATCGATGCGGCATGGATCGGCGGGATGGTGCTCGACTACCGCCCCACCGATCAGTTCCAGCTCGAGGCCGAGCGGGCCGGGCCGGTCGAGGTTCCCGACGAGCCCGACCCGCGCCCGCCGACCATCCTCAACGTCGACGACATCGAGCCGGTCGTCTTCAAGCGGGGGCGGGTCGACGCCCGGGCACGCTTCCTCGGCCGCGGGCTCGGCGCGCGGCGGACCGCGCTCAACCTGACGACGTTCGCCCCGGGCAGCGAGTCGGCCGAGCCCCATTGCCACTCCGCGATCGAGGAGCTCTTCGTCGTCCTCGAGGGCGACGGGGTGCTGCTCCTCGGCGCCGACGAGGAGGAGCACCCGGTGCGCGCGGGGAGCCTCGTCTCGCGCCCCGCTGGGACCGGCATCGCGCACGGCTTCCGCGCCGGCGAGCGGGGGATGACGATGCTGGCCTACAGCGACGTCGACCCGAGCGACATGTGCTTCTACCCACGAAGCGGCAAGGTCTTCCTGCGCGGGCTGGGGATCGTCTTCCGGCCCGAGCTGGTCTCGTACTGGGACGAGTGAGGCGTTCCAGCTAGGGTCTCCGGGATGCCCAATATCGGCCCGCTCGAAATCGTGGTCATTCTCATCATCGTGCTGCTCATCTTCGGCGCGAAGCGGATCCCGGAGGTCGGGAGATCGCTCGGCAAGGGAATTCGGGGGTTCAAGGGCTCGCTCGAGGGCGATGACGAGGACGACGATCGGTCCGAGCACGACAAGCCGGCTGCGCTTCCACGCCCGGCGGGACCGACCACGAAGGCCGCCGACCCCAAGAGCGCCGACGAGGACTCCCCCGTCCGGGAGCCGCGCTAAGCCGGGACGAGTCGGTGCGGGTGGTTGCCCACCACTCTCCGCACTGGCCGGCGGTCCGGCGCGGCGCGCTCGGCCTCTATCTCGTCGCATTGGTCGCCTGGAGCGCGCATTACGGGATCCCGGCCCAGCGCGAGCTCGTGGTGGCCTGGGTCTGCGGGGGGCTGGCCTGCGCCTCGCTCGGCCGCAGCCCGCGGCAGATCGTCGAGCTCGTCGTCGACTGGCTGCCGCTGGTCGTCGTGCTGAGCGCCTACGACTTCACCCGCGGCGCGGCCGACTCGCTCGGGATCGGCGTCCACGTCCACCCGATGATCGACTTCGACCGCTTCGTCTTCTTCGGCACCACCCCCACCCAGTGGCTTCAGGCCCACCTCGACCGGCCCGGGGCGAACGGCTGGTGGGACGTCGCGTTCACGCTCATCTACACCTCCTACTTCGTCGTCCCGTTCGCGGTCGCGGGCGTGCTCTGGGCCCGCGACCGGCTCGCCTTCCTCCGTCTGCGCCGGCGCATGGTGCTGCTTGCCCTCGCCGGGCTCGCGACCTACGTCGCGTTCCCCGCCGCGCCCCCGTGGATGGCGGCGCAGGACGGGCTGCTCGACGGGGTCTGGCGCACCACCTCCGACGGCTGGGCGGTGATCGGCGGCGGGACCGCCGAGCTGTTCTCGGAGGGCCAGGCGGCGGTCAACCTCGTCGCCGCCGTGCCGTCGCTGCATGCCGCCTTCTCGGCGCTGGTCGCGATCTTCCTCTGGCCCCGCGTCCACCCGCGCCTGCGGTGGCTGCTGCCGCTCTACCCGCTGGCGATGGGCCTGGCCCTGATCGCCACCGGCGAGCACTACTTCTTCGACGTCCTGCTCGGCTGGCTCTACGCCGGAGCGGTGGTCGCGGGGTGCGCCCGGTGGGAGCGCCGGAGGTCCCGCTCACCGGGCTTCGAGACGCTCCGCGGCGCGGATAGGCCTGCGGGATCGGTCAGCGTGCCGGTCAGCGCGGCCTCGCGACCGGTCGTCGCCCGTGCGAGTCGTTGGTGATCCGGAAGCGAACACAAGGAGAGAGGCGGCCCACGGCCGCCTCTCTCCCTTCGATCGTTTTCGCTCCTCCCTCTACGGATCGACCACCACCGCACAGGTGTAGGTGCCGGGCTCCAGGTCGGTAGCCGTCGCCGAGCCATCGCCGTTGGTATCGGTAGACCCGGAGGCGACGGTGTTGCCGTCCCCGTCCGTGCAGGTGATCGTCGACGCAGTGCCGCCGTCCACCTGCGAGTCGACCGAGGCCGTGATGTCCGTCAGCGGGGTGTTGTGGAAGCTGACGTTCTCGCCGACGTAGGGGCTATCCCCGCAACTCGCGTTGTTGTCGACGGTCACGGACTTGTCGTTGGCGTCGACGTGGTAGCCGGCGGGCACCGTCTCGTGCACGGTGTAGCTACCGAACGACAACCCGGCGAAGCAGGCTCTGCCGTTCGAGTTGGTTTGCTTGGTCACACCGTTGACCGTGAAGCTCACCCCGGACTGCGGCAGGTCTCCCGACCCAGTCGCGGCGTGCTTGTAGGTCTTTGTGACCCGGATCGCCCCCAGCTGCTGCTGGTTCGTGTAGGTGCAGGTTGCGACGCCACTGGGCGCGATCGTGATGTTCGCCTGCTTGGCGACCGTCCCATCCTGGGATGCGCTCGTTCCCGTCCCGCTTGCGGTGCAGGAGAGGCCCGCGAACGTGAAGTTCGCCGGGTTGGCGCCCTCGGTCACCGTGTAGGAGCCGGCGGGGACGTTGACGCAGTCCTCGGTGTTTCCGGTGCTATCCGACGTCGTGTTGCCGTTGTCGTTCAACGTGAACGCGGACGGCGTCGTGTCGCTCGTACAACTGGGCGTGGTCGAACCGGTCGGCGGGTTGGGAATCGTCGACGTGAAGCCGAAGTTCTGGTTCACCCCCCGCGGATCGGTGTGCTTGATGATCTTGATCTCGCCGCAGTTGCTGATGTTCACTGGCTGTGGTGCGACGAAGTCCTTGACCTCGGCCGGGAACGACGAGGACGACCGACTCTTGAGGAAGGCGCTGCCGAACGCCTCGCAGGTGCCGGCCGGGAAGACGCCCGCCGCCGTCAGGTTGACCGCCGCCTCGCCGAACTCGTTCGCGGCCAGACTCTGGTTCGCGATCGGATCGGTGACGGTGGTCGAGTTGACCGCGCCCTCGGCGAAGCCGGCGGCGGACAGGTTCACCCGGTTACCCCAGCACGGGAGCGCGTTCGCCGAGAAGCACTGGTTGGTCGAGCCGCTGGTGACCCAGGTCAGGAGACCGAGCACCGGATTGCCGCCGCCGTTCGTGAAGTCGAACGTGATCAGGATGTCCCCGGCCGTCCGATTCAGTGTCTTGGCGCCCTTCGTAGTCAGATCGGGCTGGGTCTTCTGGTTGATCTCGAAGTCCATGTTCGCCGAGCCAAGGACGTTCGATCGCTCCCAGGCGAGGTACAGGAAGTTGCTGTTGCTGGCGAACTCCGAGCCGATATAGAAGCGGGTCAGGTCGCTCTTGTTCGGCGGGATCGATCCGGTGACGACGGAGACGTTGGCGTCGTCCTCCTTCGTCCCTTGGCCGAACGCGTTGTCCGACGTCCCGCTCGGCAGGTCGTCGCCGCGGACCCGGTTCGGCGCGTTGGCCCAGTCGTGGTTGCCCGCGGTGTTGACGACGAGGTTTCCGTCATTGCCCTCGAAGTTGCTTCCGGACAGGTTGGCGAACGATGGGATCGCCACCACGGCAGCGCCTACCAGCGCCGCCACGACCAGCACAGCGACCCCACGCCGCCGGCGCCGATCTCCGGGCGCTCCGAAGATTCGATTTCTCATGCGAATGGTCCCCCTCTCGAAATCGCGACATCCAGTCGCGACACGGCCGATCGGCCGGTCGAGGCAGTTCGGTGGCGACCCTACTTTCGCGAGGGCGGCGGAAGTCAAGTATTACGTCAAACCGGTGACTCCGCGATGGAAAACCAGTAACCCGAATTCACGTCGCCCCCGCCTACGTCCGGTCGACAGTCGGGTCGGGCGAATCGAGCCCGCGCTTCGTGGGCGCGCCGTCGTGTACGAAGTTCTCTCTTGTCGGTCGCGCTGCTTGGCGGTGAGTGGGCGGGTCAGGGGCTCGCCGGGAGCCGGTTGTCGTGCTCGTCGAGGACCCAGTGGGCGCTCGCTCTCGCCCGGTAGAGCCGGTGCTTGGCCGGCGCCCGGAGGTCCTCGAGCGTCGTCGGGCCGGCGCCGTGGCCGACGGCGCGCCGCGAGAAGATCTCGACCGCGTCGGTGGACTCCTCGGGGGCGAGCTCGGTCGCGAGCGCCTCCAGGTAGACGCCCTGGCCGGTGTTGATCGGCACCGATGAGTCGAAGATGACGATCCCCACCTCCGGCCGGGCGGCGATGTTCCGCGAGTGCCTCGCCTCGGGGTCGGAGATCCAGACGAACTCGCGGTACCCCACGGGCGCGTAGTAGACGGGCGAGGCCCACGGCCGCCCGTCGCGATCGGCGGTGCCGAGCACCATGTAGAGGTTCCGGTCGATGATCTCCCGGGCGTGCTCGTCGACGCTTCGCTCGTCGCTCATCCTCGCTCCCCTCGTCGCCAGCCCCCTAATCCTTGCCGAGCCGGTAGTCGAGGTGTGTGACGCGGGCGCCCTCGACGACGTGCGGGTCCTCGAGCCAGACCGGGGTGCCGGCGAGGTTGGCGAAGAACGGGACGCCGTCGCCGAGCAGGACCGGCACCAGGTTGACCCGGATCCCGTCGAGGAGGCCCGCGTTCAGGCACTGCTGGGCGACGTCGGCGCCGCCGACGCCGACCACCCCCTCGCCGGCGGCGGCCTTCGCCTGCTCGACCGCCGACTCGATCCCGTCGGTGACGAAGTGGACGGTAGAGCCCTCGCGCGGCCAGCCGTCCGGGACGCTGTGGGTGACGACGAAGGCGGGCACTCCCATCGGGTGCTGGCCGCCCCAGCCGTTGGCGAGTTCGAAGGTGCGGCGACCGTGGAGCATCGCGCCGGCGTTGGCGAGCGCGTCGCGGAACTGGCCGGCGCTCGCCTCC
>JBKPNB010000355.1:0-6308 GCA_046732395.1 Actinomycetota bacterium
GCTCGACCGACTCGCCGCTGAGCGCGGGCTCACGCGCTCTCAGCTTGCCCGTAGCGCCCTCGAAGCGCTCCTCGCGGGCGAACCCCTGCCCGAGATCGAGGCGCCCTCGGAGACCGAGCTACTCAAGCTCCTCGCCGAGAAGGCGAGGGCGGGCAATGTCGCCGCGATCAGGTCGCTAAACGGATTTTGGAGCTGGCTCCCGCCGGCGCCCCACGAGCCCCCGCCGCCATGGCGGCCTGCTTCTGGGCCCGCGAAGAACTTCTTCACGCGCTACGCGATCGAGGCGCGCTGGGACGTGATCTGGGCCCGCGGAGGACCTACGGAGCGAAGATCACGTCAGGCTGGCCGTTCTCCCCGACTTAGTCGCGGAGCGCTCCCTGATCACCGCCGACGGATCGATCCCGCCCATGAACGCCTGAACGTCACTCAGCGGCCAAACCTGGACCGCGGGAGATGGGGGGTGAGTACGAGTACGAGCCGGAGCTGTAACTCATAATCCGCAGGGCGGAGGTTCGAATCCTCCCCGGCCCATCGGAAAGTCCCGCTAATCCGCACAATCGGCTTAGATCAGGCCCGCTAGGGGCACCGAAAGGGCGATGGCAAGCTGAGCCCCGAACTCCAGCGGACGCTCGACGAGCAGTGCAACTGGGGCGAGGCTGCGACCGAGCTCGCCATCACCGAGGGCCCGCCCGGCATCAAGTGGGCGCTCGACGCGCTCGCGCCCCGTAAAAGCCTGGTCCGTATTACGTACCCGGGGTACCTGAGGGACCCGACGGTGGCGGAGGCTCGCGCGGTGGTTCCGGCGCTCGCTCCGGGGCCGCGCCGGATTCAGGCGTTGCCGCGTGCTCCTCCGCCCGTCGTTGGCGGGCGTCCCGCGCGAGGTCGTCCAGGCGCTGGGCAAGGTTCCTCGCGGTCGCGGCCATCCGGTCGAGGATCTCCGGCGCTTGCCGCTCGATTCCCGCCCGCGCCTCGTCCATCAATCCGTCAAGCCGCTGCCCGTACTCCTGAAGGCGGGAAAGATAGTCGCCGCTCTGCTCGGGCATGGCGAATGACTACCCGTTGCCCAACTCTTTATCCGAGGCTCGGGCGATGCCTCGCTCAGGGCGGGTTGGATGTCGCGGACCAACCGGGTCCCGGTCCGCGTCCCGTCGCTTTTGAGCGCGCGCTCCGAGCGAGCGCCGCCCTGGTTCGCCGCCGCTCGTCGCCCGCACCCGCTACGACTACGCGCGGATGCTGCTGCCCTCCGGCGAGAGACGAGAGCGCGAGCGTGGCCGCGGGCTCGCGGTGCAGGCGCTCCGCGCCGCCCGCACACACGGCATGGACCGGCGCGTCGAGGAGGTCGAGCGGCTCCTCGCCCGGATGTAGACTCGCCGCGGGCGCCGATCGAGGCGCGCGGGACGCGAACAGGGGTGCACGATGCCGAATCCAGGTCAGCCGACGATCGCCCCGGGGGCGACCGGCGATGCCGTTCGCCGCGCGCAGCGGGCGCTGCGCCGGACTCCTAACCCCGGCCTCGTCGTCGACGGCATCTTCGGGCCGGCGACCGAGAACGCGGTCAAGGAGTTCCAGCAGGGCGCGGGCCTCGCCGTCGACGGGATCGTCGGGCCCGCGACCTGGCACGCGCTCCCGGACGGCGGTCCGATGCCGGTCCTGAGCGAGGGCTCGGAGGGCCAGGTGGTGCACCGCCTGCAGGCCGTGCTCCGCAACGGCAAGAGCCAGTGGGGGACCGGCCCCGGCGGCGTCGACGGGAAGTTCGGCCCGAAGACGCGCGCCTCCGTCGAAGCCTTCCAGGGCTGGGGCGGCGTCGCCGTCGACGGGGTCGTCGGCGAGCAGACCTGGGACGTCTCGCTGCACGCGGCGAGCGCGACGCTCGAGACCGAGGTCGGTCTCAACTTCGTGATCGGCTGAGCGGGCGGCGCGGCGGCGCGGTCACAGATAGCCGGCGCGCCGGAACCAGGCGAAGATCCCGACGCACGATGCGACGAGGCTGAGGACGCCGAAGACCGCGAAGGTCCAGAACGAGCTGATGTGGTCGACCATCCAGCCGAAGTTCATCCCGAAGAACCCGACGATGAACGAGAGCGGCAGGAAGATCGTCGCCACCAGCGTCAGCTGCTTGCTGGTCTCGTTCTGAGCAACGCTGATCTCGTTCTGGCGGACGCCGAGCACCGCGAGGTTGGCCTCGAGGATGCTGGTCAGAAGCTCGCGCTGGGCGGTGATCTCGTCGTGGACGAGCTTGACGTGGTCGTTGACGTCGCGGAAGTAGTTCTGGATCTCGGTGGTCACGCGCGGATCGGCGCCGCGCTCGATCGCGGCCAGCGGGGCCAGCAGGGGATGAACCGCGCGGTAGAACTCGATCACCTCGCGCTTCAGCGAGTAGATCCGCTCGGTCTGGTCGCCCTGCCCCGCGAAGACCCGGACCTCGGCGTCCTCGACGTCCTCGGTCAGCCCCGCGACGACCGGCTCGTAGTCGTCGACGACCACGTCGAGGACCGCCCACACCACCGACACCGGCCCGGCTTCCATCAACTCCGGGCGCTCCTCGAGGCGCTGGCGGGCGGGGGCGAGCGCGCTCGCCTCGCCGTGACGCACCGTGATCGCGTATCCGGGCCCGGCGAAGATGTGGATCTCCCCGAAGTCGAGGTCCTCGGTGGCGTCGTCATAGCGGGCCGTGCGCAGGACGACGAAGTAGTGCGTCTCGTACTCCTCGAGCTTCGCCCGCTGGTGCTCGGAGCGGGCGTCCTCGATCGCCAGCGCATGGACCGGGAATGCCTCCTCGACCTCGCGCATCTCCTCGTCGGTCGGCTCACGGATCCCGAGCCAGATGAATCCATCCCCGGCATCGGCGCGCGCGGCGGCCGCCGCAATCGACATCGGCTGGTCCTGCTGGCGGGCCCCGTCCTTGTAATAGGCGCAGTCGACGATCATCGCGCGGCCATCTCCGGCTTGGTGTTCGGCTCGCGGAAGCCCGCTCCTGCCGGCGGGCGCCGCGCTACCAGATGCCCGGGATCAGGCGATCGGTCCGCGCCGCGTAGGCGCGATAGCCGTCGCCGAGCGCGCGCACCAGGGCCGACTCCTCGGCCCTGATCCTCAGCAGGACTCCGACGAGCGGCAGCACGGTGAGCGCGAGCAGGCTGAGCCAGTTGCCGAGCGCGAGGCCAAAGCCGGCGAGGGCGGCGAGCAGGCCGGTGCAGCTCGGGTGGCGGAGGCGCCGATAGGGGCCGTCCTCGACGATGCGATGGCCCGGCTGCATCGTGACGGTAAGGGTGAAGAAGCGGCCGAGGATGACGATCGCCCAGATCCGAAACGCCGCGCCGGCCAGGAGGATCGCCGCCCCGACGACCACCGGCGCCCGGCCGGCGATGACGGTCGCGTCGACGTGCTCGAGGCGGAAGGCGAGGATGAAGCCGGCGGCGATCGATCCCATCACGGCGAAGAAACTCCACTCGGGCTCGCGACGGGCGACGCGGTTCCGCCACCGCAGATAGGCCTCGGTCGCCACCCACAGGGCCGCGACGCCGCCGACGAGCGCCCCGGCCGCAGTCTCGTGGAGATAGACGGGGCTCACCCGGAGAAGTGCTTCGCGGCGATCTCCTCGATCACGTTCTTCGTTCTCCTCGTGGTCTGGCCGATCGCCCGCTCGAGCGCGACGAGGTCGATCGTCGCATCGAGCATGCGCCCGCTCGGAAGCCAGTAGAGCTCACGGCCCCTGATCGCGAGCCGGTCCTCGTCGGTCGCCATCGCAAGCACCTCCTTGCGGAGCCGGGCGGTCGGCGGCTTGCGCAGGAACGACACCTGGAGCTTCCCGCCGGAGGCCTCGACGAGCTCGTCGTCGAACGGCCGGTGGCGGACGATCGCGCGAACCTCGGCGGCGGTTCGCAGGAACGTCGGCACCGCGTAGCCGAAGGCGCTGGCCAGTCCCTCCTCGATCCTCGCGGTGAGATCCGCGGGGCGCCCACGCTCGGCGTCGAAGACGACGTTGCCGCTGGCCCTGAAGGTCGCCACCCGTTCGAAACCGAGGCCGACGAAGCACGAGCGCAGCTCGCCGCCCGCCACCCGGCGACCGCTGACGTTGATCCCGCGAAGGAATGCGGCGTAAGAGGGCAAGTTTCGCCACCTACCTTCGCAGCCCGTCGCCGCCGATGTCCCGCCGCGCCGGGCCGCCCGGGTGCCCCGATAGATTCGCCGCGTGGCGCACGCAGTCCGCCGGGTCCTGCTGGGCCCCCCGCTGCCGACGTCGGCCGCCGCCACGGAGCGGCTCACGCGGCCGCGGGCGATGGGCGCCTTCGGCCTCGACGCGCTCTCCTCGGTCGCATACGGGCCGGACCAGATCCTCTACGTCCTGATCCTCGCCGGCAGCGCCGGGGTCGCGCTCGACATACCGATCGCGTTCGCGATCGCCGCGCTGCTGGGGATCGTCGCCTTCTCCTACCGGCAGACGATCTATGCCTACCCGAACGGCGGCGGCTCCTACACCGTCGCCCGCGAGAACCTCGGGACGCGGGCGGGTCTGGTCGCCGCTGCGGCGCTGATGGTCGACTACCTGACGACGATCGCGGTCTCGATCACCGCGGGCGTCGCGGCGATCGTCGCCTTCGCGCCCGGCCTCGACTCGCACCGGGTGATCATCGACGTCGCCCTGATCGTGCTCATCATCGTCATCAACCTCCGGGGGGTGCGCGAGGCGGGGGCGGCGTTCATCCTGCCCACCTATCTGTTCATCGGCTCGCTCGCGGCGCTGCTCGTGCTCGGGGGCCTGCATCTGCTGATCGACGGGACCCCGCCGCCCGCCAAGCACCTGCCCAAGGCGACCGAGGGGCTGACTGTGTTCCTAGTGCTCCGGGCATTCGCCGGTGGGTGCACGGCGATGACCGGGATCGAGGCGATCGCCAACGGCGTGCCCGCGTTTCGGCGGCCGGCCTCGAAGAACGCCGCCGGCACCCTCATCACCCTTGCGGTGATCCTCACGGTCCTCTTCCTCGGTGTCGCCGCGCTCGGACGCGCGATCGGCGCAATCCCGACCGACCAGGAGAACGTCATCGCCCAGATCGGCACGACCTTCGCCGGCACCGGCTCGCCGCTCTTCTACCTGGTCCAGGTCTCCTCCGCGATCATCCTGACGCTCGCCGCCAACACCTCCTTCAACGGGTTCCCGCGGCTGGCGGCGGTGATGGCCGCCGACGACTGGTTCCCGCACCGCCTCTCGCACCGGGGCCTGAGGCTCGCCTACTCGAACGGGATCCTGGCGATCGGCCTGGCGGCGATCGCCCTCGTCGTCGCCTTCGGTGGCAGCACCAACTCGCTGATCCCGCTGTTCGCGGTCGGCGTCTTCCTCTGCTTCACGCTCTCGCAGACCGGCATGGTCCACCACTGGCGCACCGAGCGCGGCCCGAAGTGGCGCCGGAAGGCGGCGATCAACGGCACCGGCGCGGTCGTCACCGGGGTGGTGACGCTGATCGTCGTCGGCACCAAGTTCACCGCGGGCGCCTGGATCGTCGTCGTCCTGGTGCCCTCGTTGGTCGCCCTCTTCTACTGGGTCCACCGCCATTACGCAGTGACGAAGGCCGAGCTCGCGATCGACCGCGTCCCGCCGCCGAGCCCCGCCCCGGTGGAGGTCGTCGTCCCGGTCGGCCATCTCAACCGGCCGGCGGCGTCGGCGCTCGCCTACGCCCGCTCGATCAGCGACAACGTCCTCGCCGTCCACGTCGCGGCGGAGGAGGAGGGGAGCCCGGACCTCGAGGACCGCTGGGCGCAATGGGCCGGCCCAGGCGTGCCGCTTCGGATCGTCGAGTCGCCGTTCCGCGAGGTCATCACCCCGCTGGTCGACGTGATCGATGAGCTCGCGGCCGCATCGAAGACGCCGGTGACGGTCGCCATCCCGACGATCATCCCCGCGCACATCTGGCAGGAGCCGCTCCACAACCAACTCGAGTACGCGCTCTCGCTTGCGCTCCTCGGCAAGCCGAACGTCGTGATCGCTTCGGTACCGGTGAAGCTCTTCGGTTGAGCGGCCGGCCGCGGCGATGAGCCTGATCGGAGCCCCACCGTCGGCAATCTGGCTGCTGCTCTTCGCCGCGCTGGTCGGGATCGCGGCCTGGTGCCTGCGTCCGGTCCTGGTTCCCGGTTGGGGCGGCGCGAGCGCCCGCCTGGTCGAGGTGGTGCTCGCGATCTCGCTCGCGATCGTCCTCGCCGAGGTCCTGGGGCTGATCGGGCTGCTGCGGGGGGCATGGCTGATCGCCGGCGCCGGCTGTCTCGCGCTCGGCGCGTTGGGCGTCGCGCGGTGGCGGCCGCGGGCGACGGGCCGCGCC
>JBKPNB010000356.1:0-8220 GCA_046732395.1 Actinomycetota bacterium
GCTCCTGGCGGGCGACGAGCTGATGGCTTCCGCCAGGAGGCTGCGGATCCTCGCCGCGCAGGAGCGGGAGCGGCCGCCGAGCGTGCGGAGCGTTCGGGCGCTGGACGGCCCGGTGGGGCTCGGTCCGCTTCACCTCGACTCGGCGCCCCGCGAGGTTCGGGTGGCGGGCGAGGAGGTGCGGCTGGCGGCGAAGGAGTACGCGCTTCTGCGGGGGCTGATCTCCGAGCCCCGGCGGGTCTTCACCAAGGGCGAGCTCCTTCGGGCGGTGTGGGGGATCGAGGCCGACACCGGCGTTCGCACCCGGACCCTCGACTCGCACGCGAGCCGGCTTCGTCGGCGCCTCAAGGGCGCGCCCGGCCGCCACTTCGTCCAGAACATCTGGGGGGGTCGGCTACCGCCTGACCGACGAGCCGGCGCGCGAGGAGGGGACGTGATCGGCCGGCTCGCGGCAGAGAGTGGGTGGGGGTTTCGCGCCCCGGCGCACTTTTAGGTGCGAGATGCCAACCCGCGAGGCACGCGGCGTGAGTGACTTAAGACCCAGGGACCGCGCCCGCCCTGCCTCGCCCTCCCGCAACGGGTCGGGCCGGGGAGCCAGCGAGCTCCTCGGCCCGCCTGCCTCCCTCTGGAGGCTGCGGCGCCTTCGGTCCCGAAGCCGCTGCGTCGTTCGCGACGGCGCGCCTCCGGATGCGCGAAGCGCGGTCGGCCCCAGGCGAGCCCTTCGAGGAGCTCGGGCTCGGCGACAAGGGCGCGCTCCAGCTCACTCTCGGGCTCGAAGCCTGGCACGAGCTCTTGGACCGACGGCAAGGTATGGACGATCATGCGACGAGCATCGCGCAACCGGCGGGCCTCGACAATCGGGAAAACCCCATTCATGATCCGAGCGGCGATGGGTATCCCCACCACCGAGCAGTACGCAGCGATGCTCGACGCCGCCGCAGCCGGCGGCTACGCCTACCCGGCGGTCAACGTCACCTCTTCTCAGGCCCTCAACGCCGCGATCCTCGGCTTCGCCGAGGCGGGCTCCGACGGGATCGTCGAGGTGACCACCGGAGCCGGCAAATACCTCGCCGGAGCGGGCGGCGATGCGGCACGGGGCGCGCGCGCGCTCGCCGCCTTCGCCCACGAAGTGGCCGCGCCGTACCCGGTGATGATCGCGCTGCATACCGACCATTGCCCGCCCGAGCAGGTGGACACCTTCCTGCGCGCGCTGCTCGCCGAAAGCCGCGCCCGCCGCCAGCGGGGAGAGCGGCCGCTCTTCAACTCCCAGATGTTCGACGGCTCGACGCTCCCGCTCGAGGAAAATATGCGCCTCTCGTCAGAGCTGCTCGACCTGTGCGCGGCCGCCGGGGTGGTGCTCGAGGTCGAATGCGGGGTGGTGGGCGGCGCGGAGGACGCGGTGAGCGCGGCGGGCGTGCCCGCTGACCGCCTCTACACGACCACCGACGAGCTGCTACGCGTCGCCGAGCTGCTCGGCACTGGAGAGAGAGGCCGCTACCTGCTGGCCGCGACCTTCGGCAACGTGCACGGCCTCTACGCGCCCGGCGACGTGAACCTGCGCCCGGAGATCCTGCGCGAGGGGCAAGAGGCGCTCGCGGCCGCCCGACCCGGCGCTCGCTTCAAGTACGTCTTCCACGGCAGCAGCGGCTCGAGCGACGCGGACATCCGCGCCGCGATCTCCTACGGCGTCGTCAAGGTCAACATCGACTCCGACGCCCAATACGCCCTGTCACGGGCGATCGCCGACCACGTGCTCGTCAACTACGCCGGCGTCCTTAAGGTCGACGGCGGCATCGGCGACAAGAAGGCGTATGACCCACGCGCCTGGGGCAAGCGCGCCGAAAGCGCCATGGCCGCGCGCGTAACCGAAGCCTGCGAGCTGTTCGGCTCGGCGGGCCGCTCACTCACAGCCTGACCGTTTCCATCGTCCCCGGCGCCGAGCGCCGTTGCGCCGTAGCCGCGAGCGGTCGCGTGCGTAGGTGCGAACGCACCGCCTGCACGTGCGTCGACCTTGGCGATGCGCCGGCCTTCCAGCTCCCACGCCGTCTTCCAGCTCTGCCGCGAGAGGCACGCAGGCGCGTTCAGAGTGACTGCTCCCCGAGCGCCTGCAGCATCCGCGCGCCGCCTTCGGCGCGTAGTCGCGGGCGTTGTTGTTGAACATCACGTGCACCTCTTTCGCCTCGTCGACGCGCACCCGCTCGGCGATCTCCTCGACCTCCTCCGGCGAAGCGGGTCATCAGCCTTAACGCGGACGCGGCCCGCGCGCACAACTCCCGAGCGAAGGTGCTCGCCCGGGCCTGCGGCGACTAGCCCTCAGCACAGGGACTCGTCGAGCCAACCGATGATTTTGGCGTCTGATCGCAGTCTCAGCGCCACACCAACCGATCGGAGTGAATATGGCCAAGAAGGGTGAACCGATGCTGACTCAGGTGGCCGACGGCGTCTGGGTCCGGCAGAGCGAATGGGTCTGGACCAATTCCATCGCGGTGCGCGGGGAGGATGGGTTGTTCCTGATCGATCCCGGCATCGATGGCTCCGAGTTGAACCAACTCGCCGATGACCTCGACCGGCTCGACATTCCGGTGGTCGCCGGGTTCTCCACCCATCCCCACTGGGACCACCTGCTCTGGCATCCCCGGTTCGGCGACGTGCCGCGCTACGCCACCGCCGCCGCCGCCCACGTTGCCGGCCAAGCCCGAGAGCGGGCGCAGGCGATGGCGGCGGAGAGCGCGCCCGGCATCCCCCTCGAGCTAGTCGCGCTCGTCACCCCGCTATCCGCGGACGGCGGACCGGTGCCGGGCGAGATCATCGAGCATCAGGCGCACGCCGTCGGCCACGCAGCGGTCCTCCTCGCGGACCGTGGCGTCCTGCTCGCCGGCGACATGCTCTCCGACGTCCTGATCCCGCTCTTCGACCCTCGCCAAGACGATCAGGTGGGGGCCTACGAGACGGCGCTCGACCGGCTCGGTGAGGCCGCCGGGCACGTCGATGTGGTGGTCCCCGGCCACGGCGCCGTTGCCGAAGGTCCTGAGGTGGCGGCCCGCCTCGCCGCCGATCGCGCCTACATCGACGCGCTCCGGCGCGGAGAGGAACCGGTCGACGCGCGGCTGGGGCCGGATGCGGATTGGCTCTCCGGTCCCCACCGGTCGAACCTGGAGCAGGCCCGAGGGCGGTAGGGCCTTCTGAGACTCGGGGGTCCCTGGCAGGTCTGCCGTCCGTTGTGCTCGAGGCCATTGATCCCGGCGCGGGCTGGCAGGAGGTTCCCTGCGCGCATCAGGCCACATCGAGCCGTTTCCGCACCGGATTGCTCTCGATAGCCGTCGATGCACGGCGATCTTCGTTTGCGTTTGAACGGCTGCACCCCGCCAAAAGGCACTCGCGCTTTTGAGTGCCGTTATCCCCGACTATCGGCGGCTATACACGGCTATGCGCGATCTCCACTGGCATCCGGGGCACCGCCTAGAACCCGCATGGCTAAGGCAAGTTGCTGGGTTCCCGGTGCTCTACCCTGGGTTGGATCGCACCCAGGAGGTCGCCGGTTCGAGTCCGGCTAGCGACTTCCACCGCCCGCGGGGAGGCGCGCGATGAGGGCGCGCCGGACGAGGCTCCCGGACGGCCGGATCGTCGCGAGGCGCGTTCGTGCCCCGCTGAGTGTCTGCTTCTCCCCGCGCCCATCCGCCTCCTGCTTTCGCGTGAAGTGAGGCGTATGCGCTAGGTACGCCCAGACGCCCGGGTTGGACGAGGAGCGATAGGAAAGTCGTGCCGTCCGCTACCGCGCGCAGACGAAGCGAGGATTTAGCTCACGCCCGACGGTCCAATTCTGAGCTCGCACGAACCGGCACAGCCAGAACAACTCACTCTCTCGCGGCTAGACCGGATGCGGCGCGGCAGCGAGGGCGAACGGGCTGCCCTCCGAGTCCCGGCAGACTGCCCATCGCTCGCCGGGATGGACGACCGAGCCGCCCAGCTCGCGAACGCGCTCGAGCGTCGCCGCGAGGTCGGCGACCGTGAAATAAGGGAGGGAGGCGGTGTCACCGGGACCCGGCCCGCGCTCGTGGATCCCGAGGCGAAGTCCGTCATCCTCGATCTCCCAACCGGAGCCGGCCCCGGTGGGTCTCGGCGCGAGCTCGGTGCCGAGCACGCCATGCCAGAACCGGCGGGCCCGATCGGGGTCGTCGGCGGGGAACTCGATCAGCGGGGCGGGCATCGGCCCGAGTATGGCGCCATCGGGGGTTCACATCGGCCGCGGCCACTGCCGGCGGCGCCCGAACGGTCGAGCGGCCAGGTGCATTCCGCTCGACTATCCGCGCGTCGTGGCGAGAAGCGAATCGAGCCGCACATCGGATTCCAAGGCGACGGGTTTGATGCGGGAGTTCAGCTCGGCACGGCTCTCGCACGCTAGCGATCGCGATTCCCCGTCGGCGAGCTCCGACTCGCACCCCCGGCCGAGCCACGCGCGGCCGAGGCCGCGTTCGCGTGAATGCGAGTGCGACCGACAGCACCACGCATCTGCTCGGACGAGAAGCGGGAGTCTTTCGCGCCAGCTTGACGGCCGCGTTGGCGATGATCGCGCCGACCGCCCGGCCGCCCGGCACTATCGTTTAGCCGTCGATCTCTAAGACCGACCCGACCCAACCAACCCCCGGGGCACCCGTCTTGCCACGCCACCATGAAGCCGGCCACGCGCTCGAGACAGAGCACCGGCTCCGGCTCGAGGCCGAGGCGGTAACGAGGACGCTCCGCGAGAGCCTTCTCCCGGCGACGCTTCCCGAGATCCCGGGCGCCCAGGTAGCCGGCTACTTCGAGCCCGCCTCCCCGGTGGAGGTCGGCGGGGACTTCTATGACTGCTTCGCGATCGAACCGGACCGCTGGCTCATGGTGATCGCCGACGTCACCGGGAAGGGCCCACCGGCGGCGGCGGTGGCCTCGATGGTCCGCTACGCGATTCGCACCGCGGCGAGCGCCGGGCAGAATCCGCCCCAGGTCGCGGCGACCGCAAGCCGGATGCTCCACCTCGCCCGCCCAGAGACCGATCACCGGTTTGCGACCGCGACGATCGTCGAGGCCTCGGCGGTGGGAGACGAATTCAACCTCCAGGTGACGGTCGCCGGGCATCCTCCGGCCCTCGTCGCCACCGGTGGCGAGCTCGCCGACTGGCTGACCGTGCCGGGCCCGATCCTCGGCATCGACTCCGACCAGAGATACAAGTCGCGCTCCTCGCGTCTCACCTCCGACGACGTAGTGGTCCTCTACACCGACGGGCTGAGCGAAGCTCGCACGAACGGGGGATACGTCGGCATCGAAGGCATTGCGAGAACCTTGCTGGAACACGTCGAGGATCCCGCGGCGACGATCGTCGGCGCTGTTGCCGCGTTGGCGACCGACGCGATCAGGACCGATGACATCGCGGTGCTGGTCCTGAAGGTCTTGTAGCCCGCCGGACGAGGCGTAGCACCGTTACGATCCGCCTCGTGAGTGGCGCGGATGCGACCTCGGGTGGCTTCGCGCCGAAGCCCTTCGAGATCTACTCGGAAACGGGAGGGACCGCTTCGATCGTCTCGGCTCAAGGGGAGATCGACCTGAGCACGGCTGCGCAATTTGAGGCGGCCATTCGCGCCGCCGAGAATCACAACGAGCGGGAGGTGATCGTCGATCTCTGCGAGGTCGACTTCATCGACTCAAGCGGATTGCGAGTCCTGATCCTTTCGTCCGAGCGACTGAGGGACCGCGGCAAGGAGCTCCATGTGGTCTGTGTGGCAGGTGCCGTTCGCCGCGTCTTCGACACGGCCGCGATCAACGAGCGGTTCGCGATCTACGAAAGCCGTGAGGAGGCCATCGCGGCGGTCGGCTCACGATAGGGGCCGGTCGAGGCCGAGCTTCACGCGGATGCAACGTCCCCGGGCGTGCTCGCGATCGACCCAGCCCCGCACCGCCGCGCTCATAGACATCGTGCGCACGGGCGCCGGCGCGAGCGCAACGCCCCAGATCACCAGCGACAAAGCCGCGACGCCGGGGATGATCGCCAGCGAGTCAACCCCGATCGTCTCTCGGAACACGAGCACGCCGCCAACGATCGCCGTCAGGTTCGCGGCCACCGTAGGTGCTGCTTTCGCGGGCGTGGAGGCAGGCGTCCCGGTGGACGCTCGGAACGGACGACTAACGAGAGCGTGACCGAGTTCGTGGTTCGCCCTCGCTCTCGCGTCTAAGCGCGAGCTAGCACCCGACCCAAGACATAGCCGCGTCCGCACAGGACGCGGACGAGCGCCAGCTCAGCAGGGCCGCAGCAATGCTGCGCGAGCAGGGAGTGAGCGAGCCGCAGCTCGCGTGGTGCACCGAGCGGGTCGATCGCGAGCGGATCGGCGCGATCCTGAACGGTGCCGAGCCCGCCTGGCGCGCATTCGTGCGCGCCGGGGCGGCGGCCGCCGAGGACGAGGAGCGCCGCCTGTCGGGCGCGCTTCGGCCTGCTCCGAATCCCCTGCAAAAGCAGAGGGATCGGTAAAGGACGCGTGCTCGCCACCGCCGCATGCGGGCCCACCATCCGCGCTAGGCGACGACGAACCATCGCGCGGACCATCGCGCAGACGACTCCTTGCGTCTCCTGGGGGTGAATGGACGGTGATCCGAGGCCCCTACCGGTGCGCTCGCTGCTCCCGCCATTCCTAGGGCCGTCGGCAGAGCACCTGGAAGACCGAAGTGAAGCCGGTCTCGAAGCCGCTTCGCGCCGCGCGCAGGTAAAGGCGCCAGATACGCACTCGCTCGGGGCCGCCGAGCGCGACAGCATCCTCCAATCTGTCGTCCAGGCGCGCCGCCCACTCGCGAAGCGTCGCGACGTAGTCGTCGGGGAACCCCTCGACATGCTCGATCGCTAGGCCTCCGCGCTCGAGGGCCGCTGCCACCCGCGAGAGGTGAAGCGGCTCGGCGTCGGGAAAGACGTAGCGTTCCGAGAACGGACCAGCGGCGGGATCGGTGTGGCGAAGCCGGGCGATCCCATGGTTGAGGAGGCGGCCGCCGGGGCGCAGAAGCGACGCAAGTCGCCGGCCGTAGACATCGATCTGCGCTTCGCCGACGTGCTCGACCATGCCGATGCTCGCGATCGCATCGAATTCGTCGCCGCTGCCGAGTGGATCGCGATAGTCGGCAAGCCGGACCTCGATCCGGTCCTCGAGCCCGGCATCGCGCACGCGCTCTCGGGCAAGCCGCGCCTGCGACTCGGAGAGCGTCACGCCGAGGACCTCTGCCCCGTGGTTGGCGGCGGCGTGGATCGCAAAGCTGCCCCATCCGCAGCCGACGTCGAGGACACGCTGCCCGGCGGTGAGTCTCAGCTTCCGGCAGACAAGCTCGAGCTTCTCCCGCTGTGCATCTTCGAGCGAAGCGGCGCCACGGGAGAAGATCGCGCAGCTGTAGGTCATCGATCGGTCGAGGAAGAGCGCAAAGAACTCGTTCGAGACCTCGTAGTGGTGTCGGACCGCGGCGCAGTCACGGGGGCGGCTGTGAGTGCGCCCTCGTAGAACGAGCTCGGTACGTGGCCGGCGGGGAGGTGGCTGGAGGCCGGAGGCGCAAAGCGCCGCCAAGGCCAATCGCAACCGCTCCAAGCGGTCGATCGGGGGCGGCTTCCAGGTTTGAAGTAGCGCGATCAGCGCGTCGAGGTCATCGACCTCGAGCGTCCCGCTGACGTACGCGCGTCCAAGCCCGAGCTGACCCGGCATGCGGAGCGCATGCGCAACTGCGGCGGGCGAGCGGACGAAAAAGGTCGGGCCGGCGCCATCCGTCGAACCCAGGCGGGTTCCATCCCAGAACTCGACGCCGAATGGTCGCTCCGGCATCGCCCGCCGAAGCTCGGCGGCGAGGAGGCGGGGCCGTGCGAAGGCCATCTTGGCTTAGGTTACGCGCGGTCCGGTCCTGCTAGGTTCGCGCCTCTCATGTCGCAGGAGGCGGGGATTAGGGCGAACGAACGGACTGTGGGGAGACGACGAGTGGGGATCGCGGACGCGGTTGAGCCTTTCGGACACGAGACGCTCGATCGGTTGATCACCGGGCTGGTGACCGGCGTCCCGTTCGTTCTGCTGGGCCTCGCCGCCTGGCAGACCTGGGCCGAGGCCCTGCGGTGGAGCGATCTTGCGATCTTCGCGCTCGTCTACGTGTTCACTGGCTTCGGCGTCACGATCGGATTTCACCGGTTGCTCACCCACCGAAGCTTCTCCACGAGCCCGCTCCTTCGAGGCG
>JBKPNB010000357.1:0-6513 GCA_046732395.1 Actinomycetota bacterium
TCGGTCGGCCGCGTGGCGCGAGGTCGAGAACGGCTTGCGGAGCCAGCGGCCGAGCCGTCCCGGCGCCGAGCCGCCGGCGCGCTCGCCGGCACCGAGGGTGCGGTCGACGCCTCGCTGCGGCCAGATCGAGAGCCGCGGCAGCAGGAACCCCAGCACGGCGAGGATGACGCAGACGGCGATGATGGCGGCGACGGTCACTTGGCCTCCTTTCAGGTCGGCAGATACCCGCATCCGACCGATGCGAAGCCGCCGGCCTCGCGCCCGCCCCGATCCGTAAGATCGGTCGGTTGGCCACTCGTCGGATCGAGACCCCGGAATCACCCCTGGCTCCGTTCTCGGAGCCCGTCAGGCGCTGGTTCGAGGCCTCGTTCGCGGCGCCGACGCCCGCCCAGACCCTCGGCTGGCCGCCGATCGCGGCCGGCAACAACACGCTGATCTGCGCGCCGACCGGGTCCGGCAAGACCCTGGCGGCGTTCCTGTGGGGGATCGACCGCCTCTCGAGCGAGCCCGAACGGCTCGGCTCCGGCGCCCGCATCGTCTACGTCTCGCCGCTGAAGGCGCTCTCCTACGACATCGAGCGCAACCTGCGGGCGCCGCTGCGCGGCATCGGGGGGCCGGCTGGAACTAATTCACCTGCTACTGCGGGGGCCGGACGGCCCCCGCTCGGAATAACCGTCGGCCTGCGCACCGGCGACACGCCGCAGCGCGAGCGCCAGGCGATGCTCCGCAACCCCCCCGACATCCTCATCACCACCCCCGAGTCGCTTTACCTGATGATGAGCTCTCGCGCGCGCGAGATCCTCGGCGGGGCCGAGGCGATGATCGTCGACGAGATCCACGCCGTCGCACAGTCGAAGCGCGGCGCCCACCTCGCGCTGACTCTGGAGCGTCTCTCGCACCTGGTCGCCTCGCAGGGGGGCGATGATCCGCAGCGGATCGGCCTGTCGGCGACCCAGCGCCCGCTCGAGGTGATCGGGGGTTTCCTCGTCGGCCCCAATCGCCAGTGCGAGATCGTCGACGCCGGCAAGCGCAAGGCGCTCGACCTCCAGATCCAGGTCCCCGTGGAGGACATGGCGAACCCCGGCGGCGACCCCGACCCGGACACCCTCGACCCCAAGTACGACCCCGATTCCAACCCCCGCTCGATCTGGCCGGCGATCTATCCGGAGCTGCTGAAGCTGGTCCAGGAGCACACCTCGACGCTGGTCTTCGTCAACAACCGCCGCGCCGCCGAGCGGATCGCAAAGCGGCTGAATGAACTGGCCAACGACGGGGATTGGCAGGAGCTGCCGGCGACGGAGCAGTCAGCAAGCAGCAAGCAGCAAGCAGCAAGCGGCAATGGCGGGCCGCCGGTCGAGATCGCTCGGGCGCATCACGGGTCCTTGGCCCACGAGGAGCGGCTCGTGGTCGAGGAGCTCCTCAAGTCGGGCCAGCTTCCGTGCCTCGTCGCCACGTCGTCGCTCGAGCTTGGGATCGACATGGGCGCGATCGACCTCGTGATCCAGATCGAGTCGCCGAAGTCGGTGACCCGCGGGCTCCAGCGGATCGGCCGCGCCGGGCACACGCTCGACGCGGTGTCGGTGGGCCGGATCTTCCCCAAGTTCCGCGGCGACCTCGTCGAGTGCGCGGTGGTCGCGAAGCGGATGCGCGACGGCGACATCGAGGAGACGGTGATCCCCCGCAACCCGCTCGACGTCCTCGCCCAGCACCTGGTCTCGATCTGCGCTGACGAGGAGTGGGAGGTCGACGAGGTCGAGCGAATCGTCCGCGGCACCGAGCCATTCTCGGACCTCGGTCGTGAGCAGCTCGAGAACGTCCTCGACATGCTCGACGGGCGCTATCCGTCCGACCGCTTCGCCGAGCTCCGCCCGCGGCTGGTCTGGGACCGGACCACCGGAACGATCCGCGGCCGCAAGGGCGCCCGCCAGCTCGCCGTCACCAACGCCGGCACGATCCCCGACCGCGGGCTCTACGGTGTCCACCTGCCCGATGGGCGCCGGGTCGGCGAGCTCGACGAGGAGATGGTCTACGAGGCGCGCCCCGGCCAGACCTTCCTGCTCGGGGCGACGACGTGGCGGATCGAGGACATCACCCGTGACCGGGTGATCGTCACCCCCGCCCCCGGCGTCCCCGGCGCCGTGCCGTTCTGGAAGGGCGACGGCATCGGTCGCCCGGCCGAGCTGGGGCGTGCGATCGGGGCCTTCGCGCGCGACGCGGTCGCCGCCGAGCCCACCGAGCTCGCCCGCGGCTACGACCTCGACCGCCGCGCGGCCGAGAACCTGGTCGCCTACCTCCGCGAGCAGCAGGCGGCGACGCGGGTCGTCCCCTCCGACGAGACGATCGTCGTCGAGCGCTTCCGCGACGAGATCGGCGACTGGCGGCTGTGCGTGCTCTCGCCCTACGGCGGCCGGGTCCACGCCGCCTGGGGGTTGGCGCTTTCGCGGAAGATCCGCGAGGAGCGTGAGCTCGAGGCCGACGCGATCTGGTCCGACGACGGAATCGTCGTCCACCTCCCCGACGCCGACGCGCCACCGGCGGCCGACCTGGTGCTGATCGAGCCCGACGAGGTCGAGGACCTGGTCGTCGCCGAGCTCTCGGGGTCGGCGCTGTTCGGCGCCCGCTTCCGCGAGAACGCGGCCCGCTCGCTGCTCATCCCCCGCGCCTACCCGGGGAAGCGGACACCGCTCTGGCAGCAGCGCCTTCGTGCCCAGAGCCTGCTCGAGGTGGCGAAGGACTTCCCCCGGTTCCCGGTCGTGCTCGAGACCTACCGCGAGTGCCTGCGCGACGTCCTCGACGTGCCGGCGCTGGAGGCGCTGCTGCGCGACCTCGGCTCGCGCCGGGTTTCGCTGGTCGAGGTCGAGACCCCGACCGCCTCCCCGTTCGCCTCCTCGCTGCTGTTCGACTACGTCGCCACCTACATGTACGAGGGCGACACCCCGAACGCGGAGCGCCGGGCGGCGGCGCTCGCGCTCGACCGCGAGCTGCTGCGCGAGCTCCTCGGCCAGGAGGAGCTGCGCGAGCTGATCGACCCCGAGGCGCTGGCGGAGGTCGAGGCATCGCTCCAGCACCTGCACCCGGACGCGCGCGCCACCGACCGCGACGCGCTCCAGCAGATCCTGCGCCGGCTCGGCGACCTCACCGCCGCCGAATGCGAGGAGCGCACAGCCGAGGGTTTCTCGGCGACATCGATGCTCGCCAAGCTCGAGCGCGAGCGCCGCGCGGCCCGGGTCCGGGTCGCCGGCGAGGAGCGCTGGATCGCCGCCGAGGACGCCGGGCTCTACCGCGATGCCCTCGGCGTCCCGCCGCCGCCCGGGCTCCCGGACTCCTTTTGCGAGCCGGTCTCCGACGCGATGATCGGCCTCGTCCGCCGCTACGCCCGGAGCCACGGTCCGTTCCCGACGGCGAGGATCGCCGGTCGCTACGCGGTCGATCCGACGCCCGCCCTGCGGGAGCTCGAGCGCGCGGGCGAGCTCGTCCGCGGCGAGCTCCTGCCCGGCGGCAGCGAGCGCGAGTGGTGCGACGCCGAGGTCCTGCGTCGGGTCCGCCGCGCGAGCCTCGCGGTCCTTCGCCAGGAGGCGGAGGCCGTCGATCAAAGCGAGCTGGCCCGGTTCCTGCCGAGCTGGCAGAACGTCGACGCCCACCGCCCGGCCGGCGCCGGGCCCGATCGCCTGCGCGAGGCGCTGGTCTCGCTCCAGGGTGTGGCGCTGACCCCGGAGGTCTGGGAGCGCGACGTACTGCCGCGGCGACTCGGGGCTTACAGCCCGGCCTGGCTCGACCAGCTCTGCACCGCTGGGGAGCTGGTCTGGATCGGCGCCGGCCCGCTCGGCTCGAGCGGACGGGTGGCGATCTACTTCCGCGAGGACGTCCGGCTCGCCGGGCCGCCGCCGGCGAACGCCAAGCTCGACCCCCCCGGCGGAGCGGTCCACGACGCGATCCGCGACCGGCTCGCCGCCGCCCCCTCGTTCTGGGTCGATCTGGTGGCGGAGCTGGCTGGGAGCGGGAGGCAGAATCGAGGAGCAAATGATTCTGAGCCGGACGCGAAGCCAGAGATTTTTTCGGCCGAGGAGCTCCATTCCGCGCTCTGGGACCTCGTCTGGGCCGGCGAGGTCACGAACGACGCCTTTTCCCCGCTGCGGGCCCGGCGGCTGCGGGCGGTGAGCTCGGCCGAGCGCCGCGGGCGGCGGTTCTCCTCGCGCCGGCGCGGCACCGGCCAGGCAGTCGCCGGCCGGTGGTCGCTGAGCCGAGCGCTCTTCACCGGCGCCCCCGAGGCGGGCCCGCGGCTTCGCGCACAGGCCGAGCTGATGCTCGAGCGCTACGGGATCGTCACTCGCGAGGCGGTCCTGGCCGAGGGCGTCCCGGGCGGCTTCGCGGCCCTCTACGGCGAGCTCTCGAACCTCGAGGTCCTCGGCACCGCCCGCCGCGGCTACTTCGTCGAGGGGCTCGGCGGGGCCCAGTTCGCGCTCGCCGGCGCGGTCGAGCGGCTGCGCGGACTACCGCGCGCCGAGCGCGAGTACCTGGTGCTCGCCGCCACCGATCCGGCCAATCCCTACGGGGCGCTGCTTCCCTGGCCGAAGCGCGAGGACGCGCGGCGCCCGAGCCGCACCCCCGGCGCCTTCGTACTCCTCCGCGACGGCGAGCCGGTGCTCTACGTCGAGCGCGGCGGGCGGGGCATCCTGAGGCTCGCCGAGCTCGAGCCCGGGGAGCTCGCCGAGGCGATCGGCGAGCTCGCGGCCGCCGCCCGCGACAAGCTCGTCCCGCGGCTCGCGATCGAGCGGATCGACGGCGAGCCGGCGATCGGGTCCGGGCTCGAGGAAACGCTGATCGAGGCCGGCTTCAGCCGCCAGCCGCGGCGCTTGGTCGCGTCCGCCTGAGCGCTCGCCACCTCAGCGCTCGACCCCGGCTGCCAGCTCCCGGACGAACGCTATGAATGCCGCCGAAGCCGGCGGCTGGCGGCGGGAGCGGCGCCAGACGAACGCGACCGAGCGCCGCAGCGAGGGCGTGAGCGGCCGCCAGACGAGCCCGGGCCCGCCCCATTCGGCGACCGTCTCCGGCACCACGGCGACGCCGAGGCGGCGGGAGACGACTGCTCGCATCATCGAGAGGTCGTTCGTCTCGAACGCCATCGCCGGCGCGACGCCGGCGTCGGCGAGCGCCCGGTCGACCGCGCTGCGGACCGCCGAGCCGGGGCGGAAGGCGACCAGCGAGCGATCGTGGAGGTCGGCGAACGGAACCCGTCGGCGCGCGGCGAGCTCGTCGCCCGGCGCCATCGCGAGGACCAGCCGCTCCTCGCCGAGGCGCTCGCCGACCAGGAAGTCGGGGATTTCGGAGGGCTCGAGCATCGCGATCGCGGCGTCGATCTCGTCGCCGCGGAGGCGCTCGACCATCTCGGTCGCGGTCCCCTCGCGGAGCTGGACGTCGACGCCCGGATGGAGGCGGCTGAACCGAAGGAGGAGCGCCGGCAGGTCGATGCCCCCGGCGGGGAGCATGCCGCCGACGAGCAGGCGGCCGCGGAGCAGCCCGCTGAGCTCGTCGAGCTCGCTGCGCAGGGCATCGACCTCGGACAGGACCCGGGTGGCGCGGGTCAGCGCGATCTCGCCGGCCTCGGTGAGCTCGACCCGGCGCGTCGTCCGCAGCAGCAGCTCGACGCCGAGCTCGCGCTCGAGGCGGCGCACCTGCTGGGATAGGGCGGACTGCGCGAGATGAAGCTCCTCGGCGGCCCGCGTGAAGTTGCCGTGGCTGGCGACCGCGGCGAAGTATCGGAGTTGGCGAAGCTCCACGGGGATTGGGGTGAGGGGCTTTAGCCCCGAACGTGGCGTGTAAGGGCGCCGAAGGCGCCCGCATAGGTATTCATCACGAATCGTGATCTATTGGAGCATCAATTTGTCTTGCACTGATAGCACAGGCGCGCGACACTTGGGATCGTGTTGGAGACGCCCTCCAGACCCCAGACCGGCTCGGTGACGATCCGGCGCCAGCTGCGCCCGGGCGACGTCGAGGCCCTGGTCCAGATGCACGGGACGATCTATCCCCTCGAGCACCAGGTCGGGGGCAGCTTCGAGCCCGACGTCGCGCGCGACCTGACGGCCGCGATCGAGCACGGCTGGCCCGCGCGCGGCGGGGTTTGGATAGTCGAGCACGAGGGCGAGATTGCCGGCAGCCTGGCGCTGACCGAGGAGCGCGAGGGGCCGGCCCGGGTCCGGTGGTTCCTGCTCGCGCCGCAGGTCCGCGGCCGCGGGCTCGGCCGGCGGCTGCTCGATGAGCTCGTCGCGGAGGCCGACGACGCCGGCCACGAGCTGCTCTGCCTGGTCACCTTCAGCGAGCTGACGGTTGCCGCCCGCCTCTATCGCGGGCATGGCTTCGAGGTGGTGGAGGAACATTGGGATGATCGCTGGGGGCGCCCCCTGCTGCTCCAGCGCTACGAACGGCGGCGACCGTGATCGCGCCGGGCATCGTGATCCGCCGCGCCGCCGCGCGCGACGGCGGCGCGCTCGCCCGCCTCGCCGCGCTCGACTC
>JBKPNB010000358.1:0-9970 GCA_046732395.1 Actinomycetota bacterium
GGCCCGCCCCGCGGCCTCGTAGACGAACCCGCGCACCGGCGAGTCGACGAGCTCCTCGAGCACCCGCGCGAGGCGCGGCCCGTTGACCGCCGCGACGGCCTCGGCCTCGCCGGCCGCCGACCCGAGGAGCCAGAAGACGACGGCGACGTCGCCGATCAGCTCGAGGATCGTCGTCACCCGGTCGGGGTCGGCGAGGGCGGGCTCCGCGCCGGCGGCCTCGATCTCGGCGAGGCGGCGCCGGTTGCGCGTCGTCCCCCGAACCTCCCAGCCGGCGCCGCGCAGGCGCGCGGCGAGCCCGCGGCCGCGGCAGCCGCAGCCGACGATCAGGGCCCGTGCGATGGTCGGGCGCGATCGCGGATCGCCTCGTCCTCGCGCGCCATCCGCTCGGCGTCGGCCTCGGTCAGATCCCGCGCCCCGCGACGGCGCCGGTAGAGGTTCTGCGCCTCGATCATCTGGGCCACGTCCTCGACCTCGAGCTGGGCCTCGAGCTCGGGCGAGCGGGTCGGGCGCCAGTCGACGAGGTCGGCGCCGCTGCCGGGGTACGCGCGGGCCAGGAGGACGAGCAGAAGGACGATGAAGCCCACCATCCCGAGCGTGAGGAGGATGAAATCCACGGGGCTCGCGGTCAACCTTAGACCGTTTCGCCCGCCATGGTGCGGTCCGTACGATGATCGGCGCCGATGTCCGATGCGCTGATAATCGACGCCGTCCGGACCCCGATGGGCCGCTACCGCGGGGCGCTCGCCGGCGTCCGCCCCGACGACCTCGCCGCCCACGTGATCGCGGCCGCGGTCGAGCGGACCGGGCTCGATCCGGCCTCCGTCGTCGACGTCTACCTGGGCGCTGCGAACCAGGCCGGCGAGGACAACCGCGACGTGGCGAGGATGGCGAGCCTGCTGGCGGGGCTCCCGGTGTCGGTGCCGGGGGTGACCGTAAACCGCCTCTGCGCGTCGGGGCTCGACGCGGTGAACCAGGCCTCGCGCGCGATCAGGCTCGGCGAGGGCGATCTCTACCTGGCCGGCGGGGTGGAGTCGATGAGCCGGGCGCCGTGGGTAGTCCCGAAGCCAGATGCCGGACTGCCGCGCGGTTCGGCGACGATGCACGACACCGCGCTCGGCTGGCGGCTGGTCAACCCGCGGATGGCCGAGCGCCACTCGACCGAGTCGATGGGCGAGACGGCCGAGAACGTCGCCGAGCGCTACCGGGTCGCCCGCTCCGACCAGGACGAGTTCGCGCTGCGCAGCCATCGGCGGGCGGTCGCCGCCGCGCGCGAGGGGCGCTTCGCGGACGAGCTGGTGCCGATCGACGCGCCGAGCGCGAACGGTCGGGGCGCCCGGCTCGTCGACCGCGACGAGGGACCGCGCCAGGACACCTCGCTCGAGCGGCTCGCCGCGTTGCGGCCGGTCTTCCGCGACGGCGGCACCGTGACCGCCGGCAACGCCTCGTCGCTGAACGACGGGGCCGCCTGCCTCGTCCTCGCCTCCCCCGAGGGCGCCGCGGCGCTCGGCGCCCGGCCGCTGGCGCGAGTTGTCGCGATCGGCGTCGCGGGGGTCGATCCCGCCTACATGGGGATCGGCCCGGTCGAGGCGATCCCCCGCGCGCTCCGCGCCGCCGGCCTCGAGCTCGCCGACGTCGACCTGATCGAGATCAATGAGGCGTTCGCGGCCCAGGTGATCGCCTGCGTGCGCGAGCTAGGCATCGACGAGGAGCGTCTCAACGTAAACGGCGGCGCGATCGCGCTCGGCCATCCGCTCGGGTGCTCCGGGGCGCGGCTGGCGACCACGCTCGCCTGGGAGCTTCGGCGCCGCGGCGCGCGCTACGGGATCGCCGCGCTCTGCGTCGGGGTCGGGCAGGGCGTGGCGACGGTGATCGAGAACCCCGAAGCGTGACCGTCGCGCATTTGCCGGGGACCCGCGGCGGCCCTGCCAAGCCGCCGCGAGTCAGACCCGGCTGGCGCGGCTCCCGGCAGGTCGCCGGCGCCGCCCAAGGCCCCTACGGCCCCTACGCTTGCGCGTTCCTGGAGCTTTCCGTGTGGGCCGTTGCAGGCGCACCATATACCACAAATTGGTTAGCACCGATAGGTGAACGCATTTCCGTGCCTGTTTCGGCGGTGGAATCCGCCCGAAACCGCGACCTCGAGGCCGTCGAGGGCTCGGCTTGAGTAGCGTTCGGGTCGGCGTGGCCGACTGGGAGCTTGCGAGCGTGGACGGGACGATCTCGCCGACGGCGGAGGCGAGGATCCCGCTCGCCGACGATGGCCTCTATCGCGGCGACGGCGTCTTCGAGGTGATCAGGCTCTACCGTGGCCGCCCGCTCGCCCTCATCGAGCACCTCGACCGCCTCGAACGCTCGGCGGCGGCGATCCAGCTGCCGGTCGAGCGGGCGATCCTCGAGGAGGAGCTGAGCGCCATCATGCAGGCGAACGGCGACCGCGACTGCCAGCTTCGGATCGTCATCACCCGCGGGGGCCGGCGGATCGCCGCCACCGAGCCGCTACCGGTCCAGCCCGAGATGGTGCGGCTCGCCAGCGTCACCTACTCGCCGACGGTGATCCTGACTGGCGTCAAGTCGCTCTCCTACGGCGCCAACATGCAGGCCACCCGAATCGCCAAGGCCGCCGGCGCCGACGAGGCCGTCCTCGTCCGTCCCGACGGCGTCGTCCTCGAGCCCCCGACCTCGTCGGTCTTCTGGGTCGCCGACGGCGCCCTACGGACGCCGGCGATCGAGGTCGGGATCCTCCAGTCGATCACTCGGGCGGCCTTGGTTCGGGAGCTCGAGGTCGCCGAGGGCTCCTACGGGATCGACGAGCTCCGCACGGCGAGCGAGGCGTTCCTCGCCTCGACCACCCGCGAGGTGCATCCGGTCGCCTCGATCGATGGGGTGGAGCTCGAGGCGCCCGGGCCGCGCACCCGCGAGGCCGCCGAGGCGTTCGGCGGGGTGCTCGAGCGCGAGCTCGGCGTTCCCACCTAGGCATGGACCTCGAGCTCAGCGACGAGCAGCGGCTGATCGAGGAGACCGCCCGCGAGTTCACCGACCAGGAGATCGTCCCGCGCGCCCGCGACAGCGATCGCGCCCAGCGCTTCGACCTCGAGCTCGCCAGGCGCCTCGGCGACATGGGCTACCTCGGCGCCCCGGTGGCCGAGGAATACGGGGGCCGCTCGCTCGACTACACCGCCTATGCGCTGATCGTCGAGCAGGTGGGTCGCGGCGACTCGGCGATGCGCACCGTCGTCTCGGTCCAGACATCGCTCGTCTGCGGCTCGATCGAGGGCTGGGGGACCGATGAGCAGAAGCGCCGCTGGCTGCCGCGGCTCTGCGCCGGCGAGGCGTTCGGCTGCTTCGCGCTGACCGAGCCGGACGCCGGCTCGGACCCCGCCTCGATGCGCGCCCGGGCCGAGAAGATCGACGGCGGCTGGCGGATCAGCGGCCAGAAGATGTGGATCTCGCTCGGCAACATCGCCGAGGTTGCGCTGCTGTTCGCGCAGAGCGATCCGGAGCGCGCCCACCGCGGAATCTGCTGCTTCCTCGTCCCCACGGACAGCGACGGCTTCTCGGCGCAGGAGGTCCACGGCAAGCTCGGGCTCCGCGCCTCCGACACCGCCGCGCTGTCGCTCGACGCGGTCGAGGTCTCCGACGACGCGCTCCTCGGCGAGGTCGGCGACGGGTTCAAGATCGCGATGTCGGCACTCGACTCGGGGCGCTACTCGGTCGCCGCCGGCTGCGTCGGGATCTGCCAGGGCTGCCTCGACGCATCGGTCGCATACGCCGGCGAGCGGCGCCAGTTCGGGGTCCCGATCGCGAGCTTCCAGCTGGTCCAAGAGATGATCGCCGAGATCGTCGTCCGCACCGACGCCGCCCGCCTCCTCGTGCGCCGCGCGGGGATCCTCAAGGACGCCGGCAGGCCGTCGACGACCGAGACCTCGATCGCGAAGCTCTACGCGACCGAGTCGGCGGTCGAATGTGCCAATCTCGCGATCCAGGTCCACGGCGGCTCCGGCTACGTCGACGACCACCCGGTCGAGCGCTACCTCCGCGATGCGCGGGTGACGACCCTCTATGAGGGCACCTCGCAGATCCAGAAGCTGATCATCGGCCGCGCGGCGACCGGCGTCGATGCGATGCGGCCGGTCAGCTCTGGGTGACCGTCGAGCGCATCGGAGTCGTCGGCGCGGGGACGATGGGCGCGGGAATCGCGCAGCTCGCCGCGCTCGGGGGGTTCGAGACGCGTCTGTACGACGCGGTCCCCGGGGCGCTCGATCGCGGGCTCGAGCGACTGCGCGCGGATCTCCGGCGCGGCGTCACTCGGGGCAGGTGGAGCGAGGGTGACGCCGGCGCCGCCGAGAGCCGCCTCCACCCGGCCTCGTCCGTCGAGGACCTGTCGGACTGCGACCTCGTCATCGAGGCCGCTCCCGAGGACCTCGAGCTGAAGCGCCGCCTGTTCGCGGAGCTCGCCGCCGTCTGCGGTCCGGAGGCCGTCCTCGCCACCAACACCTCGTCGCTGTCGGTGAACGCAATCGCGGCCGGCGTCGAGCGCCCGGAGCGGGTCGTCGGGATGCACTTCTTCAACCCACCGGCGCTGATGCGCCTGGTCGAGGTCGTCGCCGGCCACGAGACCGCCGAGCCGGCCGTCGCGAGCGCCACCGAGGTGGCCGAGGCGATGGGGCGAATCCCGATCCGGGCGGCGGACGGGATCGGCTTTCTCGCCAACCGCTGCCTGCGGCCGTTCACGCTCGAGGGGCTCAAGCTCGTCGCCGAGGGGGTCGCGCCGCCGGACCAGATCGACCGCATCGTCCGTATCGGCGGCGGCTTTCGGATGGGTCCGTTCGAGCTCATGGACTTGGTCGGAATCGACGTCAACCTCGAGGTCGCGCAATCGTTCTGGGAGCAGAGCTTCCACGAGCCGCGCTGGCGACCGAGCCCGCTCCAGACGCGGCTGGTCGACGCCGGCCGGCTCGGGCGCAAGTCGGGCCGGGGCTGGTACCGCTACGACGAGGGTCCCCACCGTCCCGACGACCCTCCGCCACTCGAGGCGAGCGCCGAGGTCGACGATCCGAATCCCGAACGGGTCGAGGGGCCGGGGTTCGTGGCGGTGAACCTCGCCGGAGCGCTCGCGGCCTCCCCCACCCGGCCCCCGGGCTCCGTCGCCTTCGTCGCCCTCCCCGACCTCGCCGGCGCCGCCGTCGTCGAGCTCGCGCGCGGCCCCGCGACCCCGGCCGCGGAGCTCTCGGCGGCCGGTCGCCACTTCGCCGCCCTCGGCAAGCACGTCGAGTGCGTGCTCGCCGACCCGCCCGGCCTCGTGCTCGGGCGGATCCTCTGCCAGCTCGTCAACGAGGCCTGCTTCGCGCTCGGCGAGGGCGTCGGCTCGGCCCCGGACATCGACACCGCGATGCGGCTCGGGTTCAACTGGCCGTGCGGGCCGTTCGAATGGGCCGAGGAGATCGGCGCCGCGCAGATCGTCGCAGCGCTCGACGCCCTCCACCGCCGGCTCGGCGAGGAGCGCTACAGGATCGCGCCCGAGCTCCGCCGC
The DNA here is from genome assembly GCA_046732395.1 of Actinomycetota bacterium. GTDB lineage: Bacteria > Actinomycetota > Thermoleophilia > Solirubrobacterales > 70-9 > JAWVFM01. Next base: position 5,528 of record JBKPNB010000358.1, read on the forward strand.
CTCGCCGCCTCGGCGGCGTGATGGCGGGCGGGGCGCGTCAGCGCCCTTAGCCCTAACCGCTCTCGGCCCTGAGCGGCCTCTCCGCCGTCGCCGCCTCCTCGACGGCGACGCCGGAGCGGACGCGGCCGCCGACGCCGAGCCACGAGCCGGCGAGCACCAGGGCCAGCCCGATCACCTTGCCGGCGGTGATCGGCTCGCTCAGGAACCAGGCCCCGTAGATCACGGCAAAGCCCGGGGCGATGTAGGAGACGAGGATCGTCCGGGCCGGCCCGACGGAGGCGATCAGCGCGTAGAAGAGGACGAACGCAACCCCGGTCCCGAACAGCCCGAGCCCGACGACGGCGGCGAGCGGCCCGGCGCTCGGCGCCGACGCCGGAAGGGTCGCGGCCGCCGCAGGCAGCAGGAGCAGCGAGCTCACCGCCATCACCGCCGCGACGACCCCGATCGGGGGGACGTCGGCGAGCCGCCGCTTGACGATGAAGCCGCCGATCGCGTAGCCGAGGCTTGCGAGGACTACCGCCAGTCCCCCGAGCACCGCCGAGCCCGACCCGGTCAGGTCGAGCCCGAAGAGCGCGACGACGCCGGCGATCCCGATCCCAACCCCGACGAGGCGGGTCCCCTCCGAGCGCTCCTCGCGGTCGAATCGCAGCGCCAGCAGCGCGGTCAGGATCGGCGTCGTCGCCACCAGGATGCCCGCCAGCGATGAGGAGATCGAGCGCTCGCCGGCCGCGATCAGCAGGAACGGGCCGGCGACCTGGATGGCGCCGAGGACGGTCAGGGTCCCGACCCGGCCGCGGAGCGGCGCCAGTGCATGGCGCGACGCGGCGATCGGCAGCAGCAGCAGCGCCGCAAGGGCGATCCGCGTGAACGCGACCAGCTCGGGCGAGAGGTCGCGGAGCGCGATCTTGATCAGGAGGTAGCTCGCTCCCCAGATCGCCGACAGCGCAAGCAGCAGCGTCCAGGAGCGTCGATCCACACCCCCAGGCTAGTGAGGCGCGCTCGCGGCTCAGGCCGTCGGCGTCGGCGCGATCTCGACCGGCTCGCCCCCGCGGAGCCAGTGCGCCTCGGGCGAGGGCGGCGTGTCCCGCAGGTACCACTCCGCGTCGAGCGCGCCCATGCAGCCCGTGCCGGCGGCGGTGACCGCCTGGCGGTAGGTGTGGTCGACGACGTCGCCGACGGCGAAGACGCCCGCCAGCGAGGTTCGCGTCGACCCCGGCTCGGTCAGCACGTAGCCGGCGGCGTCGGTCGGGACCTGGCCGGCGACGAGCTCGGAGCGGGGCGTGTGGCCGATGGCGACGAACGCGCCGCCGGCCTCGAGCTCCTCCGTCTCGCCGGTGTCGACGTGGCGGAGCCGGACCGTCGCGAGCTTGCCGTCGTCGCCGGGGACGAACTCCTCCGGGACGTACGGGGTCTTGAAGCTGATGTTCTCGACCGCCCGGGCCCGGTCGAGCATGATCTTCGACGCGCGGAACTCGTCGCGGCGGTGGACGATCACCAGCTCCGAGGCGAACTTGGAGATGAAGATCGAGTCCTCCATCGCCGAGTCTCCGCCGCCGATCACGACGACCGTCTCGCCCTTGAAGAACGCGCCGTCGCAGACGCCGCAGGTCGAGACGCCGCGGCCGGCGAGCTCGGCCTCGCCTGGGATCCCGAGCCGCTTCGGCTCCGCCCCCATCGCCAGGATCACCGCCCGGGTGCGGTGTTCGACGTCGCCGAGGAAGACGCGCTGGACGGCGCCGTCGGAGAGCTCGAGGTGGCTCGCGTCGTCGGTGACGAACCGGGTCCCGAACCGCTCCGCCTGGGCCCGGAACTCCTGCATCATCTCCGGCCCCATGATCCCCTCCGGATAGCCGGGATAGTTTTCGACGTCGGTCGTGTTCTGGAGCTGCCCTCCCCACTGGAAGCCCTCGATCACGAGCGGCTCGAGGTTGGCACGGGCGGCGTAGAGCGCAGCCGTGTAGCCGGCGGGGCCGCCGCCGACGATGATCAGGTTCTCGATCCGGTCGGTCACTCGCGCACCTCCACGCATATTACTTCACTTTTTATAGTGTCGCCTCCGTCCGGGCCATTACGCTGAGCCGGGTCGCCGGATTGCCTTCCTGTTCCCAGCAGGCAACGGTTCGGCGAAGCTTGAAGAAGGCGAAGACCCCCGGCGGGATCGGCAGCCAGAAGGCGAACAGCCGGTAGGTGAGGATAGCCGGGAAGACCGTGGTGGCGGAGTAGCCGAACAGCACGAACACACCGATCATCCCCGCGTCGACGGCGCCGACGCCCGCCGGGGCGCCCGGAACCAGGTTTGCGGCCAGCCCCACGAAGAAGCCCATCACCACGACGCCGAGCGGCACGCTGACGCCATAGCCGTGGAAGCTCGCCCACAGGATCCCGACGTTCGCCGCCCAGTAACCGATGGCCCCGGCGATGGCGAGACCGCCCCCCGACCCCCCGCCCGGCTTCCGCACCAGTAAGAGCGCGGTCTTCGTGCCACGGGCGAGCGTCGCCGGCGCCGGCGCGAGGCGCCGCGCAAGCTGGCCGAGCCGCCCCGAGTCCGAGAACCGCGCGGCCCGGTGCTCGAGGTCGGACGGGATCAGCGAGATCAACAGGAAGATGAGGATGACCGCCGCGGCGATCGCGGCAGGAACGACGGTCAGGCCTACCGGATGCGGCCCGTGGAGCACACCGGTTCGCAAGAGGATCCCGTCGACGACAACCGTCGTCACGTACACGCCGTAAAGCAGCACCAGGAAGGCGATCATCCGGCACACCGCGCGCCGCGCGTCCAGCCCAGCCTTGGTGATCGCCCAGTAGGTGAGGACGACGCCGCCGGCGCCCCCGGCCGAGAACAGGAGCGCCGCCGCGAGCCCGGCCATGGTGATCTGGTAGGCCTCGGGGAAGCTCAGATCCAGCCCGCGAGCGGTGACGCCGCGAAACAACGCGCCGTACGACACGAACATCACCACGGCCATCGCCGCCGCGACGGCGAGCCAGATCGGGTTCGCATCGCCGAACTTCTCGAACGTGCCCTGGACGCCGACGATCTTCGGGAACAGGAAGTAGATGCTCCCGATCAGCAGGAGGACGAGAACGCCCGTCTGAATCAGTCGCTTCGGCCGGGCGAAGAACGACGCGGCGGCCTCATCGGCCTCCTCCGCGCTCCGCGTTACCTCCGGGCCGAGCTCGTCGGTCGGGATCTCGTTGCGGGCGGGCGGCCGAAGCTCGTCGACACGCGTATCCGCATCCTGCGCCCTCTCTGAGCCGACACCGGGCATCCCACTCATATCGTCGCATGACCCGCAGCTGCCTTCGAAAGACCCCCACAGGGAGCTCTGGGCCAGCGTTTCTAGGCGCCGGCGATCCGCTCGAGCCGCTGGAGCGTCGCGTTAAGGCCGCGGGCGACGGGCTCCACAAGTGGCTCGCCGAACCGGACCGCGGCGACGAGCGCCGCGCCGGCGATCAGGTCGATCGCGTAGTGCTCACCGAGGTAGACGAGGGCCACCGCGAGCGCGGCCGCGTAGGCGCCCCCGACGGCTCCCGCCCCCGGCGCGGACTCGGCGAGCAGGATCGCGGCCAGCAGCGAGGTCGCGAGGTGGAGCGACGGCATCGCGGCCCACGGGTTTCCGCCGAGCGCGCTGTAGAGCCCCGGCCAGGCGTCGCCCCAGATCTCCTCGCCGACCTCGACCATCACCCGCCTCAAACGCTCGAAATCTCCGCCCGCCGGCTGCTCGTCTCCCGCAAACACACCTTGCCCTCGCCTTCGGCTCGGGCTTTCTGCTTGTGCTCCCGACTCCGCGCCGGCGGGGTCTGCCCCAGCCCGGCGGGCGAGCTCGTCCTCGATGTAGCCGTTCTCGGCCGCCCACCACGGCGGCGCCGTCGGCACCAGGAAGTAGACGGCGCAGCCGAGGTCGAACGCGGCGGCGAGCTGGCGGGCGGCGCGCGGGAAATGGCGCTCGCGGCGCAGCAGGATCCAGAGCAGCGCCGCGTGCGGCTCGGCGAACCAGGCCCAGTGGACGAACGCCAGCACCCGGTCCAGCCGTCGGACGCGCCCGGGAATCGCGAGCGTCCGCTGGAGCCGTAGGTTCGGGAGCTCCCCGCCGCCGATCACGAGGTCGGCGCGGATCGGATAGCGGATCCGAAGGCGGGCCCGGAGCCGCTCGGGGTGGTCGTAGGGCAGCTCGTGGATGACGGTGAACGCCCACATCTGCATCACATAGAGGACGGCGTCGCGAAGCTTCGTCCGGGGCGCGAGCACGACGAGGCCGAGGGGACCGGCGACCGTCGCCGCAGCCGCCGCGGTCGCCGGCAGTCGAAGGCGGCGGCGGGCGAGCGGAAGCGCGATCGACGCGACGATCGCCGCCCCGGCCGCCGCGCGAACGGCGGCTCGCAGCGTCGGACTGGAACGGCGTCGCGCTCTCGACCCCCGCACGGCGCGGCGAGTCTAGTCCCCCC
>JBKPNB010000359.1:0-9147 GCA_046732395.1 Actinomycetota bacterium
CCCGCGTTCCGCGGCGCCTGCCGAGCGGAGGCGGATCGTTACCGCCGCGCCGCCGAGTGCGTCGCCGCACTCGGCGACGACCTGCTCGCGCTCTTCCGCGAGCCCGCCCGCGAGGGGCGGGTGGCGCTGATGACCTCCGCCGCGACGCACGCTGTCCTGCCGCTCCTGGCCACCGACGCCGGGCGCGCGCTCCAGGTCGATCTCGGCGTCCGCTCCCACGGGCGCCGGTTCGGGGAGCCTGCGGGCTTCTGGCTCCCCGAGTGCGCGTACGAGCCCGGCCTCGAGCGGGTCCTGGCCGCGGCCGGCGTCGCCTGCTTCTGCGTCGATCAGAGCCCGCACCCCGACGAGCTCGCCGCGCTCGTGCCGGCGGGGACCGCGGCCGGCCCGGTGGCGGTGACGATCGACTGGGACGCGGTGTCGTGGCTGTGGTCGCCCGATGGCTATCCGTCCAACCCCGCCCACGCCGAGTTCCACCGGCAGTCGATGCGCGGGACCCACCCCTTCGCGATCGCCGGCGGCGCCTACGACCCGGAGCGGGCGGACGCCGTCGCCGCCGAGCAGGCGGGTGCGTTCGTCGACGCCGCGGCGGCGCGGCTCGAGCGGTTCGCCGAGGAGCGCGGGCGCCGGGGCCTGCTCGTGTTCGCGATCGACACCGAGCTCCTCGGGCACTGGTGGTGGGAGGGACCGGCGTGGCTCGCCGCGGTGATCCGGCTGGCGGCGCCGAGCGGGCTGCGGATGCTGACCCTGCCGGAGGCGCTCGCCGAGCACGAGCCCGAGGATCGTCCGCTCCACCGATCGAGCTGGGGGGAGGGCAAGGACCTTCGCACCTGGGACTCGGCGGCGATCGCCGACATGGCGTGGGCGGCGCGGCGGCTCGAGCTGCGGACGGTCGGCGCGATCACCGCCGACGGGCTGGCGCCGGCCGCCCGCGAGCGGGCCGTCCGCGAGCTGCTCGCGCTCCAGGCGAGCGATTGGGCGTTTCTCGACGGCCGCCGGCAGGCCGGCGACTATCCCTACCAGCGGGCAACCGCCCACGCCCGGGCGCTTCTCGACGCCATAGACTCCGCGGCCCGCGCCCCCGACTCGCGCCTGCGAAGCCTCGCGCCCGACCTCAGCCTCTCACCGCTGCTCGAGCCTTGACCCGCGTACTGGTCCTCTCCTGGGAGTACCCGCCGCTGATCGAGGGAGGGCTCGCCCGCCACGTCCGCAAGCTCTCGGAGGGACTGGTCGAGGGCGGGTTCGCCGACGTCCACGTGCTGACCAGGGGCGGCGAGGAGTCGCCGGCGGAGGAGACCGTCGCCGGGGTGGCGATCCACCGCGTCCTCGAGCCGAGCCGCCCGCGCGACCTCGGCGAGTTCGTCGCCTGGGTTGAGCGGATGAACGCCGACATGCTCGCCGCCGGGGTCGAACTCGGCGACCGCTACGACTTCGACGTCGTCCACGGCCACGACTGGCTGGTGGCGATGGCCTGCGACCATCTCGCCCGCCGCTTCGGCTCGTCGCTGGTGACGACGATCCACGCCACCGAGCACGGTCGCCACCAGGGCTGGGTGACTGATCACCCGCAGTCGCACATCCACGGCGTCGAGCGCTGGATCTCGAATCGGGCCGACCGGGTGATCACCTGCTCCTACTACATGCGCGAGCAGGTCGCCGACATTTTCGGCGTCCCTGAGGGGCGGATCGAGGTGATCCCGAACGGCATCGATCCCGACGACCTCCCGGCCCCCGACCGCCCCGCGCTGGCGCGGCTGCGGGGGGAGTTCGCGGCCGCCGACGAGCGGCTCGTGCTGCTGATCGGCCGCCTGGTCTACGAGAAGGGCTTCCAGATCGCCCTCGAGGCGATGCCGGAGCTGCTCGCCCGCTGCCCGGGGACGCGCTTTCTGGTCGCCGGCTCGGGAACGCACGAGGACGAGCTCCGGCGCCAGGCCGGCGGATTGGGCCTGATGGAGCACGGCACCTTCCTCGGCTGGATCGGCGACGACGTCCTCCAGTCGCTCTACCGGATCGCCGACGTCTGCGTGGTCCCCTCGATCTACGAGCCCTTCGGGCTGGTCGCGCTGGAGGCGATGGCGTCGGGGTGCCCGTGCATCGTCGCCGACACCGGTGGCCTGCGCGAAGTCGTCCCCCACGACGCGGCGGGCCTGCGGTTCCGATCGCGCGACCCGCGCTCGCTGGGGCGGATGGTCGAACTCGTCCTCGGCGACGCCGCCCTCCGGCGCCGGCTCGTCGCCGAGGCCTCCGAGCACGTCCTTCGCTTCGACTGGCAGGACGTCGCCGCCCGCACCGCGTCGCTCTACGTCGCGACGACGCCGGTCCACGCCCCAAGCTAGGGGTCGGGGGGCGGCGCGGGGGGCTCGACCGGGTCGGGCCAGCGCAGGCGCCGCGGCGGCTCGCGCATCCGCAGCACCTTGGCCGGGATCCCGCCGACGACAGCATTCGCCGGGACGTCCCTCGTCACGAGCGAGTAGGTGCCGATCACCGAGTTGTCGCCGACCCGCACCCCGCGCAGGAAGCAGGCGCCGTAGCCGATCCAGACGTTCGAGCCGACGACCACGTCGCGCTTGTAGATCCCCTGGAGGCGGATCGGCCGCTCGACCTCGACGACGCCGTGGTCGAAGTCGATCAGCATCGCCCGATCGGCGATCACGCACTGCTCGCCGATCCGCACCCGCTGGTAGGCGGAGATCGTGCACTCCTGGCCGAGAACCGTCTTCGCCCCGATATCCACCACCCCCTCGTGACAGCGGATCTTCGTCCCGTCGCCGATCCAGACGAAGCGCCCGAACCGCAGGCGGGCGCCGCGACCGACCTGGAGCGCGAGGTCGCGCCCGAAGAACACCGGCCCGTCGGTCTCCCACCGCCACCCCGCGGGGGTCAGCCAGCGGCGCCATAGATAGCGCCAGCCGAGGCGCGCGTACTTCAGGTTGAGCATCCGGTTGCTGGCGAGGAAGCGCAGCGTCCTGACCACGGCCGACCGCAGCTTAGGGCGTCTTAGACTGGCTCCTCCGATGCCAGAGGCCGCGAAATCAGCGTCGGCCACGCTCGCCGAGCGGCTGCTTGCCGGGGAGGGACGGGCGCTGGCGCGAGCGATCAGCCTGGTCGAGAACCGCGATCCCGAGGGCGACCGGCTCGTCGCCGACCTCTTCCCGCGGACGGGCCGGGCGCGGATCGTCGGATTCACCGGCCCCCCGGGGGTGGGCAAGAGCACCCTGATCGGCGCGATCACCGCCGAGCTGCGCCGCCGCGAGAGAACGATCGGAGTGCTGTCGATCGACCCCTCGAGCCCGTTCACGCAGGGTGCCGTCCTCGGCGATCGGATCCGCCTCTCCGACCATTTCCTCGACCCCGGCGTCTTCATCCGCTCGATGGCCACCCGCGGCTCGCTCGGCGGGCTCGCGGAGGCGGCGCTGCAGGCGGCGCTGCTGATGGACGCCTCCGGCAAGGACGACGTCCTGCTCGAGACGGTCGGCGTCGGTCAGGGGGAGATCGACGTCGTCGACCACGCCGACACGATCGTCCTCGCCCTCCAGCCGGGCTCCGGCGACTCGATCCAGGCGCTGAAGGCCGGGGTGATGGAGATCCCGGACCTGATCGTGATCAACAAGGCCGAGCACCCCCTCGCCGACACGATGGTCCGCGAGGTCCGCTCGGTGCTGGAGATCGGGCCGGAGCGGTCGTGGAAGGTGCCGGTGGTCCGCACCGAGGCGACGAAGGGGGAGGGGATCGACGCCGTGGTCGAGGGGATCGACGAGCACCGAGCGCACATCGAGGCCGAGGGGACGCTCGTCGAGCGCCGCGCCCGCAACCTGCGGGCGGAGGTGGTCGGCATCGCCGCCGGCCGGATGCGGCGCGACCTCGAGGGTCGCCTCGACGCCGACCCCGCCTTCGCCGAGCTGCTCGAGCGGGTGGTGCGGCGGGAGACGGATCCCGCCACCGCGGCCGGCGAGCTGCTCGAACGGGCAGGCGACGGCTGAGGCGGTCTGCGCTCAGTCCCGGTCGGCCCGGGCGCTGGACGGGGCGCGATCAGCCGGGACGTCGCCGTTCAGGCGGCCAGACGCCGGTTGCGGGCGTCGGTGATCCGGGACCACGAGGCGTCGACGGCCAGCGCCTCGGCGAGGCGAACCGTCTTCGCCGCGGGGTCCCGCGGCCTGCCATCGATCCGACTTCGAAGCGGCGGGATCGCGACGCTCTCGCGCTCGAAGTCATCGCGCAGGGCCACCAAACCGTCCCAGCGCGCCCCACTGTCCTCGAATTGCACCGACCCTTCCTCCTTCTCCGCCGATGCTCCGAGGCGACTCTAGGCCCACCGTCCGACGGCATCGCGCCGGTTGCTACGAACTGGCGCTGAATAGTTCGCAATCTGCGCGGATTCGCTTCGGTGGGTGAGGCTCAGCAGCCGAGCTGGCGGGCGATCACCATCTGCTGAACCTCGTCGGTGCCCTCGCCGATGGTGAGGACCTTCGCGTCGCGGTAGAAGCGACAGACCGGGTACTCCTCGATGTACCCGTAGCCGCCGTGGATCTGGACCGCCTCCTCGCTGGCCCGGACCGCGAGCCGGCCGGTCTTCAGCTTCGCCTGCGCGGCGGTCAGCGTGAACGACTCCCCGCGGTCCTTGAGGAGCGCCGCCTTGTAGGTGAGCAGGCGCGCTGCCTCGATCTCCGCCGAGACGTCCGCGATCTTCGCCTGGATCGCCTGGAACTTGCCGATCGGCCGTCCGAACGCCCGGCGCTCGTTGGCGTAGGCGATCGCCTCGTCGAGGGCCCCCTGGGCGAGCCCCACTCCCATCGCCGCGACCCCGATCCGACCGCCGTCGAGGATGTGGAGGAACTGCTTGAACCCGTCGCCGCGGCGGCCGAGCAGATTCGCCTCGGGCACCCGGGCCCCGTCGAACGAGAGCGGTCGCGTGTCGGACGCGTTCCAACCCATCTTCCGGTACGGCTCGCCCGGCTCGTAGCCAGGGGTTCCGTTGGGAACGATGATGTTCGAGATCTCGCGGCGCCCGCCGGCCTCGTCGGTGAGCGCGGTGATCGTCACGCACCCGGAGATGTCGGTGCCGGAGTTGGTGATGAACTGCTTGGCGCCGTCGATCACCCACTCCCCGTCCGCCAGCCGCGCACGGGTGCGCGTGGCGCCGGCGTCCGAGCCCGCCTCGGGCTCGGTCAGGCCGAAGGCGGCGAGGCGCTCACCGGAGCAGAGCCGGGGCAGCCATTCGTCCTTCTGCTCGGCGGTCCCCCACAGGTGGATCGGCATCGTCCCCAGCGAGGTGTGGGCGGCGACCGTGATGGCTACCGAGGAGTCGACCCGGGCGAGTTCCTCGATCGCCAGCGCGTAGGAGAGGGTGTCCCCGCCCCCACCCCCGTAGTCGGACGGGAACGGGATCCCCATCAGCCCCAGCTCACCGAGCCTGGCGACGATCTCGTAGGGGAACGCCTTCGTGCGGTCGAGCTCGGCCGCGACCGGCGCCACCTCGCGCCGCGCGAAATCGCGCACCACCTCGCGGAGCAGCCGCTGCTCGTCTGAGAGCTCGAAATCCATGCCCGGGGCCGATCCTACGGGGCGGCGATCCGGCGTCGTCGCCGCCGGCGGCGACCGGACGATGGCCCGTCGGCTGATTCAGCTGCTGGCGCTCTACGAGGTGTCTTCCGCGAGCTCGCGCGCGAGCTCGACGAGCAGCCGGACGCCGAATCCGGTCGGCCCTGAGCCGACGTACTCACGGCCGACGTCCCAGGCGGTTCCGGCGATGTCGAGGTGGGCCCACGGGACGTCGTCGACGAACTCCTCCAGGAACGACCCGGCGTAGATCGTGCCCGCCTTGCGCTTCGAGGCGGTGTTGCTGAGATCGGCGACCTTGCCCTTGGTCAGCTCCTTGTACTCGGGATGGAGTGGCAGCCGCCAGGCGAGCTCGCCGACCCGCTCGCCGGCGGCGGCCACCTCGGCGGCCCACTCGTCGTCGTTGGAGATCAGCGCCGCGTAGGTCGACCCGAGCGCCACCAGCACAGCCCCGGTCAGGGTCGCGAGGTCGACGAGGCGCTCGGCGCCGAGATCGCGGACGCAGTAGGTGAGGGCGTCGGCGAGGATCAGGCGGCCCTCGGCGTCGGTGTTGTTGACCTCGACGGTCTTGCCGTTGAGCTGACGGATGATGTCGCCGGGACGGACCGAGTGCCCGCTCGGCATGTTCTCGGTGGCCGGGACCGCGGCGACGAGGTCGAGCTCCAGCCCCAGGTCGGCGATCGCCCCGACCGCCTCGAGCACCGCCGCGGCGCCCGACATGTCCATCTTCATCTCCTGCATGCCGCCGGCGGGCTTGATCGAGATGCCGCCGGAGTCGAAGGTGACCCCCTTGCCGACGAGGCCGATTCGATCGCCGCCGCCCCCTCCCTCGTAGCGCAGGGCGATCAGCCGGGGCTCGGCGTCGGAGCCGCTCGAGACCGCCACCAGACCGCCCATGCCGCGCTCGGCGATCTCCTCCGGGCCGAGGACCTCCACGGTGACCGAGTCGTGCTCGGCCCCGATCTCGCGGGCCCGGGCGGCGAGCGCCGCGGGGTCGAGCTCGTTCGCCGGCAGGCTCTGGAGGTCGCGGGCCCGGTTCGCCGCCAGGCTCGCCTCCCGGGCCGCCTCGACGTCGGGGCCGACCTCGGCCTCCTCGACGCCCGCCAGGGTGAGCCGCTCGGCGCTCCTCGCCTCCTCGTCCTCGTCGGGCGAGCGAAAGCGATCGAATCGGTATCCGGCGAGGATCGTGCCCTCGACGATCGCCGCCGCCGCCGCGGCCCGCTCGACCGGCCCGCCGGCGGGCGCCTCCCAGGCGATCGAGCTGGCGCCGAGGCCGCGCGCCCGCTTCGCGGCCATCGCCGCTGCCACCCGAAGACGCTCGCGGTCGAGCTCCTCGCGCTTCCCGAGGCCGATCGCCAGCACCCGCCGGGTCCGATCGGGCCGGAGCAACGACGACTTCTTGAAGCCGGGCTTGACGTCATCGGCGCCCGGGAGCTCCCCGAGCGGCGCCGGGAGCTCGTCGCCGGCGCAGAGGGCGACCACCCGGAGATCGGCCTCGACGCGGTCGAGCGGCTCGGATGTGACGTCGACCTGCATCGAGGGGCGAGTATCGCAGTGGCGACTCCCGCAAGCCCTGCGGCTGCGGGAGCCGCCACTAGCATTAACCCGGCCACCCGCGGCGCCGTGCCGCCCGACTAAGAAAGGCGCAGATGTCTCGCTCAGTGATCCTCGCCACCGCCCGCACTCCGTTCGGGAAGATGGGCGGCGGGCTCTCGTCCCTCGACGCGACGAAGCTCGGCGCCAAGGCGATCGCGGCCGCGCTCGAGCGCGCCGAGGTCGGCACCGAGCAGGTCGAACAGGTGATCTTCGGCCAGGTGCTCCAGGCGGGCCAGGGCCAGATCCCCTCGCGCCAGGCCCAGGTCGAGGCCGGGATCCCGCGCGAGGTCGCCTCGGAGACGGTGAACAAGGTCTGCGCGTCGGGGATGCGGACGATCGGGCTCGCCGACCAGGCGATCCGCGCCGGCGACCTCGACGTCGCGGTCACCGGCGGGATGGAGTCGATGAGCCAGGCCCCCTACCTCCTCCCCGGCGCCCGCTTCGGCTTTCGGATGGGCGATGTCCAGGCCGTCGACGCCATGACCCACGACGGCCTCACCAATCCGTTCACGGGCAAGCAGATGATCGCCGAGGCGAGCGAGGTGTCGAACGAGCTCGAGATCACCCGCCCGGACATGGATCGGTTCGCGGCCCGCTCGCACCAGCTCGCCGCGCGGGCGACCGACGAAGGCAGGCTCGCCGAGGAGATCGTCTCGGTGACGGTCAAGTCGCGCAAGGAGGAGCGCGAGGTCGCCGCCGACGAGGCGATCCGCCCCGAGACGACCGTCGAGGTGTTGGCGAAGCTGCCGGCCGTCGGCGGCGACGGCGCCACCCACACCGCCGGCAACGCCCCGGGGGTCAACGACGGCGCCGCGGCGGTGGTCGTCGCCTCGGAGGAGTGGGCGAAGTCGAACGGTCGTCAGGCGCTCGCGAGGGTGCTCTCCTACGGGACCGTCGCCGATGACTTCGCGTACCTGGCGAGGACGCCGGCGGGAGCGGCGAAGCAGGCGCTGGAGAAGATCGGCCGCGCGCCGGAGGACGTCGACCTGTGGGAGATCAACGAGGCGTTCGCGTCGGTCGCGCTCAACTCGATCCGGGTGCTCGGCGTCGACGAGGATCGCGTCAACGTCAACGGCGGAGCGATCGCCCTCGGCCATCCGATCGGCGCCTCGGGCGGGCGGATCGTCGGCGTCCTGGTCCACGAGCTGCGGCGCCGCGGCGGCGGCCTCGGCTGCGCCGCGATCTGCTCCGGCGGCGGCCAGGGCGACGCGATCGTCCTCGAGGTGAACGGCGGTTAGCTCGGCCGGCGAAGACGGCGCGCGGCGCTCCGCCGCGTTCTTCGATCTGGATCGGACCCTGATGGCGGGCTCCTCCGGCCTGCCCTACGCCCGCGCCGCACACAAGGCGGGTTGGCTGAGCACGAAGACGATGCTGCGCTGGGCGCTCGACCACCTCCGGTTCCGCCTTCGGGGGGCGAACGAGGAGGCGACCGCGCGGGTGCTGGCCGAGGCCAGGGACGTGCTGACCGGGATCGAGCTCAAGCAGGTGACGCGGATGACCCCGGACGTCCTGGTGGCGATCCTGCCGCGGATCTACCCGCAGATGCTCGAGGAGGTGCGCGCGCACCAGGACGCCGGGCGGGCGACGGTGATCGTCAGCGCTGCCGGGCAGGGGATCGTCGCGACGCTCGCGGGGGTCCTCGACATGGACGCCGGGATCGGCACCCCTTATGCGGTCGGCGCCGACGGGCGCTTCAACGGCGAGCTCGACGGCCCATTCATGTACGGCCGCGGCAAGGAGGAGGCGATCGAGCGCTTCGCCGCCGGCCACGGCGTCGACCTCGCGAGCTCCTGGGCGTACTCCGATTCCGCCTCCGACCTGCCCATGCTGCGCGCCGTCGGCAACCCGGTCGCCGTCAATCCCGACCCGGAGCTGGCCCGCGTCGCCCGAGAGGAGGGCTGGCGGGTGATGCGGTTCGAACGCCTCGGGCGGCGGCTCGCGATCGGAGCGGCGGCGGTCACCGCCGCCGCCGTGGGCGGCGCCGGGACGGTCCTCGCC
>JBKPNB010000360.1:0-6027 GCA_046732395.1 Actinomycetota bacterium
GGGCTGGAGGACGTGATCGTGACCGTCGCCTTCATGCCGCAGGCGATCCGCAGCTACTTCGGCAACGGCGACAACCTCGGTCTGCAGATCGAGTACTCCGTCGAGGAGTCGCCGCTCGGGACGGCCGGCTCGGTTCGGCTCGCGAGCGACCGGCTCGGCGAGACCTTTCTCGTCATCTCGGGGGACGCGCTCTGCGACGTCGACCTCACCGACCTGATCCGCTTCCACCGCGAGAAGGGGGCTGCCGTCACGATCGGGCTCAAATCGGTCGAGAACCCGCTCGAGTTCGGGATCGTCGTCACGGACGAGGAGGGCCGCATCGAACGCTTCCTCGAGAAGCCTTCGTGGAGTCAGGTCTTCTCGGACACGATCAACACCGGCATCTACGTCCTCGAGCCGGAGGTGCTGCGCCACGTGCCCACCGACCGGGCGTACGACTTCTCGAAGGAGCTCTTTCCGCTGCTGCTCGAGATGGGGCGCCCGCTCTACGGGTACGTCTTCGACGACTACTGGCAGGACATCGGCAACCTCGACCAGTTCCGGCAGGCGAACTTCGACGCGCTCGACGAACGCGTCCGCCTCGACATCCCGGGGATCCGCCTGCGAGGGAACGTCTGGCTGGGCGAGGGGGTGGAGGTGGACGAGCTCGATTCGATCGAGGGCCCGGCCTTCCTCGGCAACTACTGCCGCATCGCTCCCGACGCGACCGTCGGCGCCTACTCGGTGCTGGGCTCGAGCGTGACCCTGCTCGAGCGAGCCCGCACAGAGCGCTCGGTGATCGATGCCGCGACGCACATCGGGCGCGCCGCACGCGTGGAGGGCGCCGTCGTCGGGCGCGCCTGCGACATCCGCGCCCATGCACAGGTCCAGGAGGGCGCCGCGATCGGCGACGAGGTCACTCTCGGCGCGCAGAGCAACGTCATGCCGCAGGTGCGGATCTACCCGTACAAGGAAGTCGAGACCGGCGCGCAGATCCACGAGAGCCTGATCTGGGAATCGCGGGCCTCGTCGAACCTGTTCGGCGCGAGCGGCGTCTCCGGGCTCGTGAACGTCGACCTGACGCCCGAGACGGCCGTGCGCTTGGCGGCGGCGCTCGGCACGGCCTTGAAGCGCGGCGCGCGCGTGGTTGCCAGCCGGGAGTCGCCGGCGGCCTGCCGGATGATCAAGCGGGCGATGATCTCGGGGCTCAACTCGACCGGCGTCAACGTCGCCGACCTGCGCGTGCTCCCGGCCGCGGTCAGCCGCCACCTGCTGAAGAGCGAGGGCTTCGACGCCGGCTTCCACGTCGGCGTGAGCTACAGCGACCCGGAGATGCTCGAGATTCGCTTCTACGAGCAGCCGGGGATCCAGCTCACAGCCGAGCTGCAGAAGGAGATCGAGAAGCACTTCACGCGCCTGGAGCTTCGGCGCGCGGCCTTCAACGCCGTCGGTGCAGTGAGCTACCCGGCCCGAGTCCGCGAGAGCTACGCCCAGGACCTGCTCGCGAGCCTCGACGTCGAGGCGATCCGCGCGCGCGGCTACCGCATCGTCGTCGACTACGGCTACTCCGCCACCTCCTACGTGCTGCCGCTCCTGCTCGGGCCGTTGAGGGTCGAGGCCGTGAGCGCACACGGGTTCGCCGCCGACTCCTCGGAGCCGCCCGCCGGGCTGCGCGAGGCCGTGGGCCAGGCGAAGCGGCTGGTGTCGGCGATCGGCGCCGACCTCGGCGTCGTCTTCGACCGGGCCGGCGAGCGCCTGTTCCTGATCGACGAGCAGGCCCGGGAGATCCCAGTCGAGCAGGCGCTGCTGCTCTACCTGCGACTGATGGGCTCGAACGGGCGCCGCGGCAAGCTGGCCTTCCCGATCACGGTGACGAGCCACGTGGACGAGCTCGTCGCGGGCAGCGGGCTGGAGGTGATCCGCACGCCTGCCTCCCTCGCGGAGCTGACGAAGGCCGCGGCCGAGGACGGCGTCATCTTCGCCGGGGCGGTCGGCGGCGGCTACGTCTTCCCGGAGTTCCTGCCCGCATACGACGCCGTGGCGAGCCTCTGCAAGCTCCTGGAGCTCCTCGCGCCCGTCGAGCGGCCGCTCTCGCAGCTCGTGGCGGAGCTCCCCGCCACCACGCTCGTTCACCGCCAGGTGCCCTGCCCGTGGGCGATGAAGGGGACGGTGATGCGTGTCCTGACCGAGCGGTTGCGCGACCGCAAGGTCGACCTCCTCGACGGGATCAAGGTCTTCGACGAGCGCGGCTGGGCACAGGTGCTGCCCGACCCCGACGAGCCGCTCGTGCACATCTACGCCGAGGGCGCCACCGAGGAGGCGTCGCTCGAGCTCGAAAGGGAGCTGCGTGGCCTTGTCGAAGAGATCATGCAGACCGAGGGCGCCGAGGCCGCAACCTCAAGCTGAGGTTGACCCTTCGGGGCCGTTCTGATTGACTAGAACGCTCCCGCCCGCGGACGAAAGGCTCACGTGGAACCGTTTCCCGATCTCGCATCGCTCTCAGACGACGACCTCAAGCAGCTGATCGACGACCTCACGCAGGAAGAGCAGGAGGTTTCGTACCGGAGGCGCATGCTGCACGGGAAGATCGACCTGCTGCGCGCAGAGCTCCAGGCGCGGCTCAGGGAGACCGGGGGGAAGAGCGTCCTGGAGCAGGTCGACGTCGACCGGCTCGCCGCGATCCTCGCCGGAAAGGCAGCCCCGCCGACCGAGGCTAAGTGAGCCACACGCTACGCGTCTGGTTTGGCCTGAGAACCGCCTGCGATCGGGCTGATCAGCGCGCCATTCGCGCAATGGAGACGATCGCATGAGCCATGTTTACTGCCCCGAGTGCGGGTTCCAGAATCCGGAGACCGCAAACTATTGCGCCCGCTGCGGCGCGCTGCTCGTCAAGGACGAGCCGGGCTCGGAGACGACGATGAGCTATACGCCGGAGGAGGGCGAGGAGGGCACCGCGCCGACGCTGGAGGAGCTCGGTGCGGAGGGCCCGGCGCTCGTAGTCCGCTCTGGCGGCGGCCGTGCCGGGGAGCACTTCGTTCCGCAGGGCGAGCGTACGACGATCGGCCGCTCGCCCGACTGCGACATCTTCCTCGACGACGTGACCGTCTCGCGCAAGCATGCCGTGCTCGTCTACAAGGACGACGCGTTCTTCATCGAGGACCAGGGGAGCCTGAACGGGACCTTCCTCAACCGCCGCCGCATCGAGTCCGGCCGCCTGGAGAACGGCGACGAGCTCCAGATCGGCAAGTACAAGCTGAGCTTCCTGGAGAAATGAGCACGCTGCGCACCTGGTTAGACCCCTGGCAGTCTCTTCTCGGCGCGCCGACGCGAGCCTGCACAAAGCAGGGGCGCAGGTCGTGACCGCGGTGGAGGCGACATCCGAGCGACTGCTCACGATCGGCACGGTCTGCCGGCGGCTGCAGGCGGAGTTCCCCGACATCTCGATCTCCAAGATCCGCTACCTCGAGGACCAGGGCCTGCTCGCACCGCGGCGGACGCAGAGCGGCTACCGGCTCTTCAGCGAGGACGACGTCGAGCGGCTCGAGACGATCCTGCGCCTACAGCGCGACGAGTTCCTGCCGCTGCGAGTCATCCGCCAGGAGCTGGCCTCGCCCTCGGGACCGGGGAAGGAGCGGCGCCGCAGGCGGGCGGCGGTGGGTCTCGCCGACCCGGACGACGAGCTCGACCTCGGCGAGCTCTGCGAGCGTGCCGCGATCACGCCCGAGCTGGCGAAGGAGCTGGAGGACTACGGGCTGCTGCAGCCGCACCGCGACGGCGGCGACAAGCTCTACCCGGCCGGGGACGTCGAGATCGCGATCGCCTGCTCGAAGCTCTCGCGGTTCGGCATCTCCCCGCGCCACCTCCGCACGTTCCGCACGGCGGCCGACCGCGAAGCCGGGCTGCTCGAGCAGCTCGTCGCTCCCTCCCTGCGTTCCCGCAACGCGGAGAGGCGCGATGCTGCTGTGCAGCAGCTGCAGACCCTCGCCGAGGTTGCGCAGGAGCTCTCGCAGCTGCTCTTCTGGCGCGACCTGCGGCAGGTCGCGACCCACTGATGGCGGTCGCCGACCTCCGGGCAAAGATCCGCGACGTTCCGGACTTCCCGGAGCCCGGCATCGTCTTCAAGGACATCATGCCGCTGCTCGGGGACCCGGGCTCGCTACGAGAGACGGTTGAGCTCCTTGCCGAGTGGGCGGAGCCGAGGCGGCCCGACGTGATCCTCGGCGCGGAGGCCCGGGGCTTCATCCTCGGCGCGGCCCTCGCGTACAAGCTCGGGTGCGGGTTCGTCGCGGCCCGAAGGCCGGGCAAGCTGCCCTGGAAGACCGTCAGCGCGACGTACGCACTCGAGTACGGCGAGAACTCCCTGGAGTTGCACGCGGACGCGATCGCGAGTGGAGCGCGCGTCCTGGTGCACGACGACGTGCTCGCCACCGGCGGCACCGCACGGGCGATATGCGACCTGGCCGAACAGCTCGGCGGCGAGATCGTCGGCGTTGCGTTCGTGATCGAGCTCGAGTTCCTCGAGGGCCGCAAGCAGCTCGAGGGCCGCGACGTCTACTCCTTGATCTCGTACTAGCGGCGACGAGGACTACGCTTCGGCGTCCGAGGCGCCGATTACAAGAGAGCAATGTACGACGCGCTCACGGCCCGGTACACGTTCTCGTGCCCGGAGCGGGGGGAGGCGCGCGTGGCGCTCTCGTCGTTCCGCCGCGTCGAGCAGCTTCCCGGCCCCTCGCAGCCCGCGGTCTTCGAGATCGAGTTCGGTTGCGGGTGCGGAACCGAGCACCCGGGCCTCGTCTCTCACGACGAGCTCGACTGGGCGCCGCTCGGCCTCGGCGGCGAGGCGAGGTTCGTCAACCTGATGACGGCGACCGTCGACCCGCTCGACGCCGAGCTGGCCGATCTTGCCGCGCGCCGGATCCAGGCCGGCCAGTGGCCGTGGAGCTTCTTCTGCTACGCGGAAGACCGGCCGCGGCCGATGTTTCCCTCGGCCTTCGTCGTTCTCGCGCCCGGCGGCCGCGGGGGCGAGGTCGGGCTGGCCGTCCGCTGCCCGGTTTGCTCCAGCATCTCGGTCAACCTCGTCAGCGCTCAACATCTCGACGTGCCCTTCCACAACGACCGCGAGGTAGGCGTGGTCGAACAGGTGTTCCCGGCGGACGCCGAGCGCGTGGTGGAGGAATTCGCTGCAGAGCTGGACTCCGCGGGCTTCGACAGCCGCCGCTTGGGGCTGCAGTAAGAGAAGGCGCGCCGGCAAAGCCGGCACACCCTCTGGTCGGCGTCGCAAGCGAGCCCTTAGCGGGTTCACATCTCGCTCGCAACGGGTAGTGCACAGGCGGAGGTGGTGGCATGTACGGCTTGACACGTGGAACGATCACGCTGATCGCCGCGGCGATCGCGGGGTTCCTCATCTGGCTCGCGACGCAAATCAGCGCCAGCTCGAACGGCGGCTACTGGGGCGTCTACGGCCTGATCGCGGGCGCCGGGGTGATCATGGCGGCCTCGCAGATCCTCGGCGGCTGGACGAAGTGGGGGTGGCCTCGCCTGTCGCTCAACGTCTTCTTGATCGCGTTCGTCCCCGTGCTCGTCGCGGCAGGGTGGGTGCTCGTTGCGGCCCAGCCCGACGCCAACTGGTTCCGCGACCACATCAATAACTGGTCGAGCGATATCGGCATCGGCGGCCTCGTGAGCGACATGATCGAGTACGTCTCGGTGCTCGCCTTCGGAATCGGCCTCGTCTTCGGCTTCACGTTCGACACGTCCGGCCCGGCCGCATACGGCCCGTTCGGCCGCCGCCGGCGCGCAGCGGCGATCCCGGCCGGCGGCGCGGCGCGTGGCACGGCGCCTCCGCCGGAAGACCGGCCGACCGCACGCGAGGAAAGCGAGGCGGAGCGTCAGGACGAGCTGGCCGGTCAGCGCGAGGCTGCCCGGCCCGTCGAGCGCGAGCCGACCCACTCCGAGTAGGTCAGGCTTCGATGGAGGTCAGCGGCGGTCGGCGCGTCGCGGTTGACGCCGTGGCTCGTCAGTCCCGTAGACCATCACGAGGATGTAGAC
>JBKPNB010000361.1:0-3986 GCA_046732395.1 Actinomycetota bacterium
CGCTGGTGCTCGGCGCCGGCGGGGCCGCGCGGGCGGCGGTCTGGGCGCTCGCGCGCGAGGGCGCCGCCGTCGAGGTCTGGAATCGCACAACGAAGCGCGCCGAGGCTCTAGCCGCGGACGTCGGCGCCTCGGTCTTCGACCCGGGCGGCGAGCGGGGCCACGAGCTGATCGTCAACGCCACCACCGTCGGGCTCGCGCGCGCCGCCGGCGGGCGCGGCGCGGGGCTCGACGCCCTGCCGATCGACGCGGGGGTGATCGCCGACGCGCGAGTCGTCGTCGATCTCGTCTACGGCGCGGCGGAGACCGAACTGGCACGCCTCGCACGCGCCCGCGGGACCCGCCTCGTCGACGGGCTCGAGGTGCTCGTCCAGCAGGGGGCGGCGTCGCTTCGGCTCTGGACCGGCGCCGAGCCGCCGATCGAGACGATGCGGCGCGCGGCCCGCGCGGGCTGAGCCGTCCTAGCGGCCGTCCGGGGCCGGCCGGCGAACCTGGGCCGCGACCTGGGCGGCGTCGGAGTAGACCGTCACGCGGAACACGAGCCCGTCGCGAAACTCGAGCACCCAGACGCTCGGCAGGTCGTTTCGGGTCCGCTCGCGGCGGGTGACGACGCGGCCGAAGATCACCACCCGGTCGTCGCCGGCGTCCGTGAACTCGTGAGGATGGAGCTCGAGCTCGTCCCAGACCCGGTCGAGGTCGTCGAGGTAGGCGGCGATGCCCTCGGCGCCCCGGTAGGGGCCGCCGCGCCCGGCGAGGGTTGCGGTCGGGACCTCGATCTCGATCTCCGGGTGGCAGACCTCGCGCATGCGCTCCGCGTCGCGGGCGGCGAAGGCGCCATACGCGGTCCGCGCGGTGGCCACCAGGTCCGGCATCGGCGCACCTTAGCCGCTCGTCCGTGTCGGTTCTAGCCGTGCGGCGAGTGCTCGCTGCGAAGGAGCTCGAGTCCGTGGCCGATCGCCCCCGAGAGCGCCGCCGCAGTTTCGCCGATCGCCTTCGGGCTGCCGGGGAAGTTGACGATCAGCGAGCCTCCGCGGGTGCCCGCGGTCCCGCGCGAGAGCATCCAGTTTCGCGTGTGCTCGCGCGAGGCGGCGCGAATCGCCTCGGCGATTCCGGGGACCGGGCGCTCGATCACATCCGCGGTCGCCTCGGGGGTGAGGTCGGTGGGGGAGAGGCCGGTACCGCCGGTGGTGATGATCAGCTCGCAGTCCTCGTCGTCGGCCCAGTGGCGAAGCCGGGCCGAGATCAGGTCGCGGTCGTCTGGGATGACCTCCAAACCGGCGAGCTCGATCCCGAGCTCGGCGAGCCACGACTGGAGCGCTGGCCCGCCGCGATCCTCGCCGCGGCCGGCCGCCTTCGAGGTGCTGACGACGAGGATCGCCCCGCGCACCGGGCGCCCTAGGCCCCGTCGGGGCGATGCCAGTCGGCCTTGCCGCCGGTCTTCGAGACGAGCTCGATTCGCTCGATCCGAACCCCGCGCTCGATGCCCTTGACCATGTCGTAGACCGTCAGCGCCGCGACCGCGCAGGCGCTCATCGCCTCCATCTCGACCCCGGTCCGCGCCACCGTCGAGGCGACCCCCCGCAGGGTCACGGTCCCCGCCGCCTCGTCGACCTCCGCCTCGACGTCGGCGAACGAGAGCGGCAGTGGGTGGGCGAGCGGGATCAGCTCGCCGGTCCGCTTCGCGGCCTGGATGCCGGCGATTCGGGCGGCGCCGAGGACGTCGCCCTTCGCCACCTCGCCGGCGGCGAGCGTCGCGGCCGTCGCCGGCGACATCCGGACGATCGCCTCGGCGACCGCCCGCCGCTCGCTCTCCGCCTTCGCCCCGACGTCGACCATCCGCACCCGCCCCCGCTCGTCGACGTGCGTCAGGCGGTCGGGAGCGTTCACCGGCTTAGCATAGGTGCGGTGAGGGTTCGGGTCAGGCTCTTCGCCGCCGCTCGCGAGGCCGTCGGGTCGGCCGAGGTCGAGCTCGACCTGCCTTCCGGCGCGACCGCCCACGAGGCGCTCGCCGAGCTCGCCCGCGCCTCGAGCGCGCCCGAGGCCCTTGCCGCGGAGCGGCTTGCGGTCGCGATCAACCGCGAGTATGCACGCGACGATCGCCCGCTCAGCGACGGCGACGAGCTGGCGGTGATCCCGCCCGTGAGCGGGGGTGCGGGGGCCGAGCCGCTCGTGCGGATCACCCGCGACGCGCTCGATCCGGCCGCCGTGACCGGGGCGGTGGCGGATCCGCGGGCCGGCGCGATCGTCACCTTCCAGGGGACGACGAGGGAGGTGGCGAGGCTCGACTACGAGGCGTACGCCGAGATGGCCGGGCCGGTGATCCGGGCGATCCTGGTCGAGGCGATCGCGTGCCATGACCTGCTCGGCGCGGCCGCCGAGCACCGGATCGGCTCGGTGCCGCTCGGCGAGCCGAGCGTCGTCGTCGCGGTCGCCGCCGCGCACCGCGCCGAGGCCTTCGCCGGCGCCCGCGAGGCGATCGACCGGATCAAGGCCGAGGCGCCGATCTGGAAGCGCGAGGTCAGCGAGGGCCGCTCGGAGTGGGTCCCGGGATCACTCCCGCCGGCCCGCTGAAGGCCGCGAACGGCTCCACGGCCACGAGGGCCCCAGCCTCCACGGGCCCGCTCTCGGCCGGGATCACCGCGAGCCCGTCCGCCCCCAGCATCGAGGTCAGGATGTGCGACGCCTGGGGGCCGGTCGGCCGCGCGCTCCAGCCCTCGCCGTTGAGCTCGAGGGCGCACCGCACCGCGTGTGCCCGCCCGGGCTGCTTCTCGTAGCGCTCGGCAAGCCTGGCGTGGATCCGAATCCGTGGCTCGGGCCGACCCAGCATCGCCGCCGCGGCGGGCCTGGCGAAGAGGTGGAAGGTGACCATCGCCGACACCGGGTTGCCGGGGAGGCCGAAGACCAGCGTCCGCCCTCCCTCCGGTCGATCGCGGAGGCCGAACCAGGTCGGGCGCCCGGGGCGAAGCGCAACCCCCCAGAAGACCTCGCTCACCCCGAGCTCCGCGAGCGCGGGCCTGACGTGGTCGTGGACGCCGACCGAAACTCCGCCGCAGACGGCGAGGAGATCCGAGTCGGCGAGTGCGCGGTCGAGCGCGGTGACGGTCGCGTCCGGATCGTCGCCGACGACCTCGTCCCGCGCGACCTCGCAGCCGGCGAGCACCGCCTGGGCCGGGATCGTCCGCGCGTTGGCATTCCGAACCGCCCCCGGAAACGGCTCCTCCCCCGGCTCGATCAGCTCCTCGCCGGTGGTGAGGACCGAGGCACGCGGGCGCCTGGCGCAGGCGGCGCGCGGGACGCCGACCGAAGCCAGGACGCCGAGCTCGGCCGGGCCGAGCTCCGCGCCGGCGCGGAGGACCACCTCGCCGGCGCGGATGTCCTCGCCGGCCCGGCGAACCTCCTGCCCGGGGCGGATCGCGGCGTGGGCCCGAACCCGCCCAAGCTCCTCGTCGGCGTCCTCGAGGCGAAGGACGGCGTCGGCCCCGGCCGGGATCGCGGCCCCGGTCGAGATCCGAATCGCCTCCCCGGCGCCGAGCTCGATGCCGGCCGGGCTCCCGGCGCTCGACTCGTCGACCAGCCGCAGCTCAACGGGCTCGGCCTCGCCCGCCCCCGCGAGGTCGGCGGCGCGGACCGCGTAGCCGTCCATCGCCGAGTTGTCGAAGCCCGGGACGTCGTCGGCGCTCGCGACGTCGGCGGCGAGCGTCCGGCCGAGCGCGTCGCCGAGCCCCACCTCCTCGCTCCCGAGCGGCCGGGCGGCGGCGAGGACCAGCTTCCTGGCGTCTTCCAGCGGCGTGAGCGCGCGCCGCTCCCTGGTGCCTATAGTCGCCATCTGTCCACCCCTCGCAAGCTTGACGAATCGCCGCCCGCCCGTGGATGCGTCCTCGCCGGCGGCGCCGGCAGCCGGCTCGGCGAGCCGAAGCCGGCGGCGCTCCTCGCCGGGCGCGCGCTGATCTCCTACCCCCTCGCGGCGCTCGCCGCGGCCGGGCTGCGCC
>JBKPNB010000362.1:0-3186 GCA_046732395.1 Actinomycetota bacterium
GCGCAGGCCACCGCCGGCGCGCGGCTGCCCGACCTCGGCGCCGCCCCCGACTTCACCGACAACCAGATGTGGTTCAACACCCCGGGCGGCCGGCCGCTCACACTCGCGAGCCTCCGCGGACACGTCGTGCTGGTCGACTTCTGGACCTACACCTGCATCAACTGCATCCGGACCCTGCCCTACCTCGAGGGCTGGTACCGGCGCTACCACCGCGACGGGTTCGAGGTCGTCGGCGTCCACACCCCCGAGTTCCCGTTCGAGCGCGAGGCATCGAACGTCTCCGACGCGATCGGACAGTTCGGGATCACCTATCCGGTGGCGCAGGACAACGACTACGGGACCTGGAACGCGTACGGCAACCAGTACTGGCCGGCCGACTACCTGATCGACGCCCAAGGCCGCATCCGCTACGTCCACTTCGGCGAGGGCGACTACGCGGCCGGGCAGCGGGCGATCCGCCAGCTCCTCGTCGCCGCCGGGCACGCGCCCGCCGGCGGCGACGTCCGCGTCCGCGCCCAGCGGGCGTCGCTGGGCCTGCGGACCCCCGAGTCCTACCTCGGGGCGGCGAAGGCGCAGGGCTTCGTCGGCGGCCCGCTGTCGCCGGGGACGCAGAGCTTCCGTCCGACGCCGGCGGCGACGCTTCCCCCCAACCAGCTCGCCTACGGCGGCCTGTGGACGATCACCGGCGAGGCCGCGACCGCCCGCAAGGCGGCGACGCTCGAGCTCAACTTCGACGCGCGGCGCGTCTTCTGTGTCCTCGGTTCGCCCGGCCGGCGCCGGGCGCTGCACGTCTCGCTCGACGGCGGTCCGATCCCGGCCCGCCTCGCCGGCCCCGACGTCCACGGCGCGGTCGCCGAGGTCTCGCGCCAGCGCCTCTACCGGCTCGTCGACCTGCCGCGAGTCGGCCAGCACATCCTCTCCCTCCGCTTCGCCCCCGGGCTGTCGGGCTACGCGTTCACGTTCGGTTAGCGAGTGGCCGTGGGACGAGTCACGTGGGAGAGCGGCTCGACTGCGCGGCTCGGAATCGAGCGTCGACTCCGTCGCGTATGGGATGACGCAGTCGACGCTCGATCGATCGCGCTGCCCTCCTTACCTGCTCTTCCGGGCCGAGAGAACCAGGTTGTAGAAGAGCCCGGCCGGCAGGTGCGGCTCGAGCAGGGCTGCGTCGAGGCGCTGGAGGACGAGGTAGCTGCGAAAGGCGAAGACCCGCCAGCGCATCGGCACCTCGTCGGGCTCGGCGGTCGCCTCCAGCGAGCGGCAGACCCAACCGAACGCGCTGGCGAGGAGCTCCTCGCCGCCCACCCGCGTTCCCTCGAGGCCGGCCGCGGCGATCAGCTCGCGCAGCCGCGCCGGATCGAAGGCGTGGACGTCGACCTCGTGCTCGAGATGGTGGTCGTCGACGGCGGCGGCCGCGCCGCCGTTCGAGCTCGACGCCCCGACCGCCCACCGCCAGGCGGGGGCGAGGGCCGCGCCGAGGCGCTTCGGCACGGCCGCCAGCCGGTCCCCGTAGCGCGAGGGCTCGCCGCAGAAGGCGAGCATCCCGCCCGGGCGCAGGACGCGGGCGAACTCGCGAAAGGCGCGGCCGAGGTCGGGGATGTGGTGCAGGACCGCATGGCCGAAGACGAGGTCGAAGCTCGCGTCCGCGAACGGCAGCGCCTCGGCCTCGGTACGGACCGCTCGCACGCTCACGCCGAGCTCGGCGGCCGAGGCGTCGAGGGCCGCCAGCATCCCGGCCGAGATATCGGTGGCGGTGGCGCGCCCGATCAGCCCCGCCTGGAGCAGGTTGAGCGTGAAGTAGCCGGTTCCGGCGCCGATCTCGAGGGCGTCCTCGAACGGCCGCGGCAGGGCGCCGCCGAGTGCCTTGGCGAGCTTCGAGCGGACCTGCGCCTGGCCGACCGCGCCGAGGTCGATTCCCCACTTCGCGTCGTAGTCGGAGGCCGCCGCGTCGTGGTAGCGGACGTTGGCGTCCTTTATTCGCTCGGCCGATGCCGAGGTGCGGGCGGGCACGGCGGCGGATCCTACGACGCGGCAGGTGGCATGTCGCAGGTGGCAGGTGGACCTAGGCTTCCATCTGCCACCTGCGACCTGCCCCGGTGTCCGCCTACGTCCAACAGAACCAGCCCCCCGGCGTGCCGCCCCTCGCCCTGACGGGCGAGCGGACGCTCCCGGATGTGCCCGCCGAGAACTACTGGTACCGGCGCCACCTCGTCGTATACGAGTGGATCGCCGAGCGCGTCGCCGGGATGCGGGTCGCCGACCTCGCCTGCGGCGAGGGGTACGGCTCCGATGTCCTCGCCCGCACCGCCGCCGAGGTGGTCGGGATCGACGCGAACCCGGAGGCCCATGCCCACGCACGCGCCCGCTACCGGCGTCCGAACCTCCGCTTCGAGCGGGCCCTGGTCGAGGACTTCGAGGGGCCCTGCGACGCGGTCGTCTTCCTGCAGACGATCGAGCACGTCGCCGACCCCGGCGCGCTCTGCGAGCGCCTCGCCCCCGCGGCGCCGGTCGTCTACATCTCGACCCCGAACCGGCTCACCCTGGCGCCCGCCGGAGCCGAGCGCTCCGACAACCCCTGGCACCTGCGCGAGTACACGGCCGGCGAGTACCGAGAGCTGCTCGAGCCCCACTTCGCGAGCGTCGAGCTGCTCGGGCTCTTCCACGCTCGCAAGCTCCGGCTCCACGAGCTCGCCCTGCGCGCCGGCTGGGACCGGATCCACCCCGCGCTGCGCCTGACGAAGCCCTTCTACGAGCGCTTCGTCCCCGCCATCTCGTCGGCCGACTTCGCCCTCGCCGGCGCCGGCGAGGCGGATCTCTCCAGAGCCCTCGACTTCGTCGCGATCTGCCGTGCCTGAACGCTCCGAGACGGTCGGCGACCTGGCGATCGTCCTCCACTCGCACATGCCCTACGTCGAGGGGTTTGGGACCTACCCGTTCGGCGAGGAGTGGCTGCTGGACGCCGTCGCCCGCTCGTACATCCCGGTCACCGACGTCGCCGAGCGGCTGACGATGACCGTGACCCCGGTGCTCGCCGACCAGCTCGAGGCGCCCGGCCTCGGCGCCCGGCTCGCGGCCTTCGTCCGCGAGCACCGCCTCGGCGCCGCCAGCGCCGACGCGGCCGACCTCCCGCCCGCGTTCCGCGGCGCCTGCCGAGCGGAGGCGGATCGTTACCGCCGCGCCGCCGAGTGC
>JBKPNB010000363.1:0-2196 GCA_046732395.1 Actinomycetota bacterium
CCCACTCGCCGCGGATCGGCCCGAACATGTTCCGTCCCATGACGTACGCGCCGCGCGGGCGCATGAGCCAGTCGGTCGCCGTCGCGTCGGACTCGTTGGCGCGCTCGTCGCCGAGATGCCAGGCATGAAGCTCGCGCCCACGCTTACCGAGTGGAGTCTCGCGGCTCTGGTCGGGCCCAGCGACGAAACCGTCGAGCGAGATCGACATGTGGCAGGTGGTGTCCGGCATCGGCGTCCTCTCCGGTTAGTTTGCGACTTGCAAATGGCGACAGCACCCCTGGAACCGCCGCCAAGCCACCGTATTGTGAAGCCGCCTGGGCCTGCGACGCCTGGGTTTCGCGCGGAGCGAGAGCGAGAGCGTCAGATGCTCGGCTTGCAGACGACTTGCTCAGCGGCCTTCAGCGCCAAGCTGACGGAGGCGGCTTCGATTGTCTGCCTGCACCCATTCCTCTGCGAGTCGTCCCTGGTTGTCATACCGGAAGATGTTCATGAGCTCGAAGACGACCCGCTTGCCATTCGGCGGAAGAGGGCCCACGGGCGATTGCGTGAACTCGCGGACGAAGGTTCCCTCGATCGTCGTCTGGCAAGCGACGTAGTTGCCCTCGACGACCATGATCCCGCGGCCGATGGCCAGATCGTCGAACGCTGCCCGCAGTGATGCGAAGTAGCGCTTGAGACCTTCATAGTCCGACTCGGCGCCATCCGGACCGTGGAAGGCGAAGTCGGGAGCGAAGTAGGCATCCACGCTCTCTTCGTCTTCGCCGGTCAGCTCGAGCTCGCCCACCCGGACAAGGCCCGCCACGAGTTCATCTCGACTGGCGTTCTGCGGCGACATGCCCGCTCAGTATCCCGGGACGGACTGGAGCCGCCCTTCCAGGCGCCGCTTCCGGTACTCGCGCATTGCGGGAGCGAGACCCGCCCGCCGTCAGTCAGCGCACCTTGATGCCTCTACGGGGCTCCGGCCCGTTGTGGCGACGCAGTCGTGGGCGGTCAACGCGAAACCCCTCGCGCCCAATCGCCGCTGGAATCGTCGAGCGGTCGTCCGATCAGCCAGTGGTGACCGAAGGGATCGGCAAGACGTCCCTGCCGCAGGCCGTAGTCCTGGTCGGCCACCGGGGCAATCAGGACGGCGCCGTGGCTGACCGCCCGCTCGGCTGCGCGTCGGGATCCTGAACGAAGAGGTTGATCCTCACCGAGGTGCCACCGAGGGATTCGGGGCTCAGGTTCGCGGCCTCGGGTGCTTCGTCGGCGATCCTGAAGCGCGCGTCGCCCACCGCCATCAGCGACGATTCGGCCATCCGGGTAGGTGTTCCGGTGTATCTCCGTAGCGCCGAGGGCGCGCTCGTAAAAGGCGACCGCCTGAGTCGCATGCCTGACGGTCAGCACCGGGGTAATCGCGTTGCGGGATTCGCCCACAGGCCTCAGTTTCGCCGAGATCCATCGGACTCGCACCGGTCCCGGGATCCCAGGCGAGCTGACCTCGACAGGCAACCGTTGTGCGGTCGAGTCGCTGCTGGGTGTCGCGCTTTGCGACAGCCCCGAGGGGAGGAGGGAACGCAGCGGCGGTGGGAGATGAGCCCGCGAGCGCGGCCTATGAATCGGGAGTCTCCCTCGCGGCGACCGGGCTGGGATGCTTCGGCTCGTAAAGGGCCAGGTCGGCGGCGCCAGGAACCGCGAGGGCGGTCACAAGGCCCCAGCCCGCGTCGATGACCGGGCGGGTGAATTCGACCCCCTTCTGCTTCAGCTCCTCGACGGTTGCCTCGATGTCGTCGCACATCAGATAGAGCTCGTGGTCGCCACCCTCCTCTGCGGGGTGGGCCGCGAGTTCCGCTGGGGGGAGCTCGAAGATGAGCCACCCGCGTCCGGCGTCGACCGACGGGAGGCCGAGCAAGTCGCGAAAGAATGCCCGCGCTGCTTCCGGATCGCGGGCGTAGATGATCACGTGGGCGCCGATGATCACCGCGCGAGCCTACTTCTCCAGGGCGGCCGCCAGAGGGTGGCGGCGGGAATGCACGTGGGAGTGGCAGCAGGCGGGCTCTCGCAGCTCGCGCAAAGCAGAAGCGGCGCTATTCCTGCAGCCCGGCGGCTTCGAGGGCTGTCCCTTCAGCGCTCCCAGTAGAACACTTCGACTCGAATGCCGTCCGGGTCGAACGCGAAGAACGCCCAATAGCCCGGCTCGTCGCGGTCCTCTTCCGG
>JBKPNB010000364.1:0-12085 GCA_046732395.1 Actinomycetota bacterium
GGCGCGGGCTCGCGCGCGCGGGAGACGAGCCCGGCGGCGGCGAGCGCGAGGAGCGCCTGCGCCGCCAGGGTCACCGAGAAGGCGTCACCGAACGCGGAGGGGCCGGTGCGCGCGCCGAGCTCGGCGAAGAAGATCGTGCCCATGATCGCGACGCCGAGCGCGTTGCCGAGCTGCTGGGCGGTGACCAGCGTCCCCGAGGCGGCGCCGGCGGCCGCGGCGGGGACGGTCCTCAGCACGAGGTTGATCAGGGTCGGCACCGCCAGCCCCATCCCCGCCCCGACCGGGACCAGGGCGAGGATCAGCGGCACCGAGACCGACGTCGCGGCCAGGCCCTCGACGACGACGAGCGTCGCGAGCAGGCCGAGCGCGGCGATGCCGGCGCCGATCTGCGGCAGGTGGTCGCGCGCCCCGTCGCCGAGCCGCGGGCCGCTGAGCGAGCCGGCGACGAACGCGACCGCGAGCGGCGTGAACGCCAGGCCCGAGTCGATGGCGCTCAGGCCGAGGCCCTCCTGGAGGTAGATCGAGAGCAGGAGGAAGAACGAGATCACCCCGTAGAGGACGAGCGCCGACAGGACGCCGACCCGGAACCCGCGGGCGTCGAAGAGGCGCAGCTCGACGAGCGGCGAGCCGCCCCGGGCGGCGATCCGGCGCTCGGCGGCGACGAATGCGGCGCCGGCGGGAATCGAGGCCGCGAGCGCGGCAAACCCCCACGCCGGCCAGCCGAGCTGGCGACCCTCGACCGCGGGGATCATGATCAGCGCCAGCACCAGCGAGGCGAGCGCGACCCCGACCAGATCGAGACGGCGCGCCGTCTCCGACCGCGACTCGGGGACCACGCGGCCGGCGGCGGCGAGCGCGGCGATGCCCACCGGGACGTTGATCAGGAACACCGACCGCCAGCCGAGCCCGAGCACGTCGAGGGCGATCAGCCCGCCGCCGATGATCTGACCCGCGATCGCCGCCAGACCCTGCACCAGGCCCTGGATGCCGAAGGCGCGGGGGCGCTCGCTCGGGCCGAACTCGATCTGGATGATCGACAGCACCTGTGGCCACATCGCCGCGCCGGCGAACCCCTGGACCAGGCGTGCGGCGATCAGGGCCATCGGGGTGGGGGCGGCAGCGCAGAGGGCGGAGGCGGCGGTGAAGGCCGCGACGCCAATCTGGAACATCCGCCGCCTGCCGACGATGTCGCCGAGGCGGCCGCCGGTGATCAGCGACAGCGCGTAGGTCACCAGGTAGGCGGCGACCACCCACTGGACCTCGCTGTCGCTCGCGCCGAGGTCCGCGTGCAGCGACGGCGCGGCCACGTTGACGATGAAGACGTCGAGGATGACCATGAAGATCGGCGCGAACAGCACCGGCAGCAGGAGCCGACTTCGGGGCCTGTGTTCGATGCGTTCCATCACCTCGTTCAACGGTCCCCGGCCCGCATTCGTGATCCCGGCTCGGTCGTCCACGTTTGCCACCTCATCGAAAGTGTGCGACGATGTGGATGCAGGTACAAGAGAGGAAGTTATCCTGGTATCAAAGGCACCACCCAAACCCGCCTCACGACGCAACGGATCGGGCGCCAACGGCCGTAGCGGCGCGACTCGGAGTGACGACGGCGCCACCAGGCGCGCGGAGCTCGCCGACTTCCTGCGGACCCGCCGCGAGGCATTGCGGCCGGAGGAGGTCGGGCTGCCCGGCGGCGGCCGGCGCCGCACCCCCGGTCTCCGGCGCGAGGAGGTCGCCCAGCTCGCCGGCGTCGGAACCACGTGGTACACGTGGCTCGAGCAGGCGCGCGACGTCCGGGCCTCGGTGTCGGTGCTCGAGGCGCTCGCGGCCGCGCTCGACCTCACCCCAGCCGAGCGCTCGCACCTGATCCTTCTCGGGCGGGGCGAGGAGATCGCCCCCGAGCGGGGTCCGGCCGAGACGCTCGAGCCGGAGCTCGTGCGGCTGATCGAGAACCTGGGGCCGAACCCGGCCTGCATCATCGGCCGGCGCTGGGACATGCTCGCCTGGAACCGCGCCTACCTCGCGGTCTTCGGCGATCCGCCCGCGCTCTCGGACGGGCGGCGCAACTTGATCTGGAACCTGTTCATGGATCCCGGCCTGCGCAAGCTCCTCACCGACTGGGAGCGCGGCTCGCGCAGCACGGTCGCCAGGTTCCGCTCCGACAGCGCCCGCCACGTCGGCGACCCGGACTTCGAGGCTCTGATCGACGCGCTTCGGGAGGGCAGCCGCGAGTTCCGCGAGCGCTGGGAGCGTCACGAGGTGGCGACCAGCGGCATCGGCCGGAAGGTGCTCCGCCATCCGAGGGTCGGAAAGCTCGTCTTCGAGCACGCGGTGTTCAAGCTCGAGGAGACCCCCGAGCGGCGGCTGATCCTCTACTCCTCGCTGCCGAACGACGACACCGTCCGCAAGGTGGAGCGGCTGCTCGGCGGGTAGCGACCCGGATGGGGGGGAGCGCTCAGACGCCGGGGAAGGCGAGGATGCGCTCGTTCACCTCGTCCGCTCGCTCGAGGTGGAGGAAGTGCCCGGCGAGGACGGGCTCGGCGAGCGGCGTGGCCATCATGAAGTCACTCACCAACACCCGACCATCGGGATCGAGATGAGGCGCCCGTTCCGCCAGGTCGACGTCTTCACGGCGATCCCGTACGCCGGCAACCCGGTCGCCGTGGTCCTCGAGGCCGAGGGCCTGGGGGAAGACGAGATGCAGCGCCTCGCGAGCTGGACCAATCTGTCGGAGACCACCTTCCTCCTGCCGCCGACGGCCGACGGCGCCGACTACCGGGTGCGGATCTTCACGCCGGTCCTCGAGCTCCCGTTCGCCGGGCATCCGACGCTCGGCACCTGCCACGCCTGGCTCGAGGCCGGCGGCTCGGGCTCCTCGAGCGACGCCGTGGTCCAGGAGTGCGAGGCGGGGCTGATCGCCATTCGGCGCACCCCCGAGGGTCTGGCGTTCGCAGCGCCGCCGCAGGTCCGGTCGGGGCCCGCCGACGAGGGTACGGTGGCGCGGATCGCGGCGGCGCTCGCCATCGACCGCGCGGAGATCGTCGCCGCCGAATGGGTCGACAACGGCCCGGGCTGGGTCGCGGCGCTGCTTCGAAGCGCCGAGGCGGTGCTCGCGATCCGGCCCGCCTTCGTCGACCTCAGCCTCGGCCTGGTCGGCCCCCATCCGGCCCCCGCGCCCGAGGCGTTCGAGGTCCGGGCGTTCTTCCCGGCCGGCGGGGCGATGGTCGAGGACCCGGTCACGGGGAGCCTCAACGCCTCGCTCGCGCAGTGGCTCCTGGGGACGGGCCGCGCCGAGGCTCCGTACGTGGCGAGCCAGGGCACCGCGCTCGGGCGCGCCGGGCGGGTTCACATCTCGCGCGAGCGGGACGGGACGATCTGGGTGGCGGGCGGGACGGTGACCTGCGTCGTCGGCGAGATCGACGTCTAGTCCGTCTAGGCGATCTGCCGCACCGCCAGGACGGCGGCGACGAGGAGTCCCGCGCAGGCGATCGCCACCCGGAGCGGGCCGCCCGGGACCCGCCGGGCGAGCTGCGCGCCGGCGCGGCCGCCGGCCAGCGAGGCGATCATCAGCGCCGCCGCGAACGGCCAGTCGACCGGGGCCAGGAACGCGTAGGCGATCGCCGCGAGCAGGTTCATCAGCCCGGCCAGCAGGATCTTGATCCCGTTCAGCCGCTGGACGGCTCCGAGCGCCGGCGAGCGCTCATTGCCGGCGTGTGGCATTCGCCGGGCGAGCATCGGCTGCAGGAGCAACAGCACGCAGGACGCGGCGATCAGCCCGGGAACGACCGCCTCGAAGGTGCGCCCGGGGGTCAGGAGCAGGAGGGCGGTTCCGGCGGCTGCGCCGGCCAGCGATGGAACGAGCAGGCGCCCGAGGCGCCGCCGTTGATCGGCGAGGAGGTCGGCGTAGCCGAGCGAGCCGCCGACGGCCCCGGGTATGAGGCCGACCGTGCTGGTCACGTTCGCGGCGAGCTGCGGCACGCCGAGCGCGACCATGGTCGGGAACGTGATCAGCGATCCCGCGCCGGCGAGCGCGTTCGTCGTGCCCGCGGCGGCCCCGGCCGCCCCGACCGCGACGAGCTCGAGCGCCAGCACCGGCCGGAAAGCCTAGATGACCAATTCCACGACCCCGCACACGCGGCCGTGGAAATTGATCATCTAGTCGCGATGCTTCGGCCGGCCCGCCGCCGCCGAGCGGACCCGCTCCCACTCGCCGGCCGCGGAGGCGGGATTGGGCGCGCCGGGAATCTTCGTCCCGGGGACGCTGTGGCGATGGTCGGCGCGGGCGCCCGAGGGCTGGGCGTCCGGGCCGTGGACAAGCTCCTCGTCGCGGCCCGTGTCCTCGAGCCCGGCCGGAAGCTCTTCGTTCGCGCGCCTCGCCTCGCGCCGGCGGTCGCGATCCGTTCGTCGGTCGCCCATGTTCCCTGTCTACCCGCCCGCGGCTCCGGACAAGCGAGGCCGCTCAGTCCTTGATCGCATAGTCGCCGAGCCCGCGCTCGAGGACCGCCAGCGCCCGCCGTCCGGCCGCGCGAACGCGCCGACCGAGCTGCGGATTGCGCGTCCCGGCGAGGATCGCGCGCCGGCTGTAGTCCAGAAGCGCCCGGTGGACGCCGATCAGTGCGTTGGCCGCGACCCGGGGCTCGACGGCGGCCTCCTCGGCGCCGATCTCGGCCGCGATCTCGGCGGCGAGCGATTCCGTGTACTGGGCGAGGATCCGCCGCTCGCGGGCGAGCAGCGCCGGGCTGTCGGCGATGGTGCGGACCATCGCCGCGTGTCGCTCAGCCGCCTCCGGATCGCTCGTGGCGAGCAGTCCACGGGGCTCGAGGATGAAGCGGCCGAAGGCGGCGAGAACCGATTCGCCGGGGGCGCGGCCCCGGACCGCTGCCAGGAGCTCTTCCTCGAACGCCTCGAGGCCGCTGTAGAAGAGGTCCTCCTTGGTCGGGAAGTAGTTGAAGACGGTCGCCTCGGAGACTTCGGCTGCCCGCGCCACGTCGGCGACCGTGACCTCCTCGAAGCCGCGCTCGCCGAACAGGCGGCGGGCGGTCTGCGCGATCCCCTGCCTGGTGCGCTCCTTCTTGCGCTCCCGCAGGCCGGAGGACATGGTTCTGGTCGTCATGGTATAGTCACCCTAAGTTTAGGGTAACTGGAAGATTGAAGTCACCGACAGGAGTTTAAGCAGATGCGATTCCACCTCACAGCCCCAGGCCGGATCGGTCCGCCCGAGGCCGTTGAGGCGACCTCGCCGGCGGTCCCGTTCGCCGCGATCGTGCTGGCGATGCTCCCCGCGGTCCTCGATCAGACCATCCTCGCGACCGCGCTCCCCGTCATCGCCAGCGACCTCGGCAGCCTCAGCGACGTCTCGTGGGTGGTCACCGCGTACGTCGTCGCGGCCGCCGCCGCGACGCCGCTGTGGGGGAAGCTCGGCGACCGCCACGGCCGCAAGCTGCTGCTCGAAGTCTCGCTCGCCGTCTTCGTCGCCGCCTCGGCGCTTTGCGGCGCGGCGCAGGACATCACCGAGCTGATCGTCCTTCGCTTCGTCCAGGGTGCGGCGGCCGGCGGCCTGATGACGCTGGCGATGGCCGCCGTCGGCGACCTCGTCGCTCCCCGCGAGCGCGGTCGCTACCAGGGCTACATCGCGGCCGCGTTCGCGGTCGCCACCGTCGTCGGCCCGCTGATCGGAGGCGTCCTCGTCGAGCACGCCAGCTGGCGCTGGGTCTTCTACGTCAACCTCCCAATTGGGCTGGTGGCCCTCGTCGGCCTGAGCCTGCGGCTGCCGGCGCCGGCGACCGACCGGACCGGGCGCCCGCTCGACGCGCCCGGCGCGCTGCTGCTGGCGGGCGCGACGACCGCGCTGATGCTCACCTGCATCTGGGGCGGCGAGCGCTACGCGTGGGGCTCGGCCCCGATCGTCGGGCTGATCGCGGCGACGATCCTGCTCTCGGCCGCGCTGCTGGCTCGCGAGCGCCGCGCCGCCGACCCGATCGTCCCGTTCGACCTGCTCCGCACGCGGGCCGTAGCGGTCGCGAGCTCGACGCTCTTCCTCGGCACGGCGGCGCTGTTCTCGATCACCGTCTTCGTCCCCCTGTTCCTCCAGACGACGACGGGAGCGACCCCTACCCAGGCCGGGCTGCTGCTCGTCCCGGCGATGCTGGGGATCACCGTCTCGACGACGTTGTCGGGGCGGAGCATGGTGCGCACCGGCCGCTACAAGCGGTTCCCGATCGCGGGCCTGGCGCTGATGGCCGCGGCGCTCGGTCTCCTGGCCGGGCTCGCCGGCCACCCCTCGCAGGTTGCGACCGGGATCGGCCTCGCCCTGTTCGGGCTCGGGTTCGGAATGGTGACCCAGATCCTCGTCGTCGCCGTCCAGAACAGCGTCGAGCGCCGGCAGCTCGGCGTTGCGACCGCCGTCACCGGCTTCTTCCGCGCACTCGGCGGCGCGGTCGGCGCCGCCATCCTCGGCGCCGTATTCGCCGCGCAGGCCGGCGCCCACGTCTCGGACGCCGGCGCGCAGGCGCTCGGCGGCGCCGCGCGGGGCGACGTGATCGCAGGCGTCCAGACAGTGTTCGCAATCGCCGCGCCGCTCGCGGCATTGGCCCTGGTCGTCGTGCTGTGGCTGCCGGAGTCGCCGCTCAAGACCGAAGGAGGCCGCGGGCGATGAGTTCGATCGCGCGCGGGAGTCAAAGACCACGAACCGAGAGGAAGTGACGATATGTCGGAGGAGAACAAGCGGATCGCACGGGCCGTTCTCGAGGAGCTGTTCGAGAAGGGCAACCTCAACGCGGCGGGCGAGCTGATCCATCCCGATTTCGTCAACCACGAGGCGCCGCCGGGCAACCCCCAAGGCCCCGAGGGCCTGAAGGAGACCGTCGCCTGGCTGCGAGGACTCTGGGGCCCGATGCACGCCGACGTCGAGGATGAGATCGTGGAGGGCGACAAGGTTGTGGCCCGGGTGATGATGCACGGCCGCCACCTCGGTGTGTTCCTCGGCAGGCAGCCGACGGGCAAGGAGTACGCGGTCGAGCACATCCACATCTGGCGCATCGCCGATGGCAGGGTGATCGAGCACTGGTCGGTGCGCGACGATCTCGGTCAGGCGCTGCAGCTCGGATTGCTCGGCGGATGAAGACGGACGCACGAGAAAGGACCAGATGAACGAAGTGGCCGACCCCACCCCCGAGATGGATGGCAGTCTGACCGAGCTGCGGCGCTCGCTCGCCGGCGCCGTGATCGCCCCGGCCGACTCGGGCTACGACGGCGCCCGCCGCTGCTTCAACGCCCTGATCGACCGCCGCCCGGCGGCGATCGCGCGGCCGCTCGACGCCGTCGACGTGGGGACCGCCCTCGACTTCGCGCGCTCCGAGGGGCTCGAGATCGCGGTGCGCGGCGGCGGGCACAACCCGGCCGGCCATTGCGTCTGCGACGGCGGGCTGGTGATCGATCTCTCGCTCATGCGCGGCGTCGAGGTCGACGGCCCGGCACGGACCGCGCGCGCCGCGGGCGGTGCCCGGTGGCTCGACTTCGACACCGCGACGCAGGCGTTCGGCCTCGTCACCCCCGGCGGGGTGGTCGGCTCGACCGGCGTCGCCGGCCTCACCCTCGGCGGTGGCATCGGCCACCTCACCGCGCAGCACGGCCTGACCTGCGACAACCTCGTCGGCGCCGAGCTCGTCACACCGGGCGCGGGCATCGTCCACGCGAGCGCGGACGAGAACCCGGAGCTGCTCTGGGCGCTGCGCGGCGGGGGCGGAAACTTCGGCGTCGCGACGCGGCTCGACTTCCGGCTCCACCCGCTCGAGCGGGTGGTCGGCGGGCGGCTCACGTACCGCGGCGACGGCGTCGCCGAGGCGCTTCGCCGGTTCCGCGACGTCGCTGCGAGCGGGCGCCGCGACCTGATGTGCGAGGTGGTGCTCGAGGTCGACGACTCGCTCGTCCCGATGCTCTTCGTCGCCCCCTGCTACACGGGCTCCGAGGAAGATCCGACCGAGCTCCGGGCGCTGCGGGCGGCGCCGGGACTCGTCGACGACGGCCTGCGCCGGCATTCTTTCGTCGCCCAGCAGCATGTCTTCAACCCCACCTACGGGGAGGACCGCGCCTACTGGAAGGGCCATTTCGTCCGCGAGCTGCCGGACGAGCTGATCGTCGAGCTCGTGCGGCTGATGGGCGCGCTCGGCCATCCGCCGGGCCAGGTGCTGATCGAATCGCTTCACGGCGCGCCGAGCGACGCCGGCCCCGAGACGGCGGCGCTCGGCTGGCGCGAGGCGGCGTTCAACATCAGCGCGATGGCCGCGTGGGAGGCCCCCGCCCGCGACGACGCCGAGATCCAGTGGGCGCGTGAGCTCGCCGCGGCCCTCGAGCCATGGGCGGTGAGCGGCGGCTACGTCAACTACATGCAGGCGGACGAGCCGGTCGAGCGGGTCCGCGCGGCGTTCGGCGATCGCCCGTTCAAGCGGCTGCGGGCGCTGAAGGCGCGCTACGACCCGGCCAACCTGCTGCACCGAAACCAGAACATTCCGCCGCTCGAGTAATGCGGCCGCCGGCGGCGATCGCTAGAGTGGCCGCCGCTCGAAATTCCCAAATGCCGAATCCTCGCCCGGTCCGGGCGGGGAGCGGGGGAACCAACCAACTTGGGGCGAGCCCACCGGCCCGGTGGGGGCGCAGGCTCCTTTAGCGCCAGCCCGTCAGCTAACCCCGCAGGCCGACGAAGGAGGCGGTTTGATTCCGCGCACCCAAGATCGGACGATCGCCGGCCTGCTCGCCGTCGCCCTGACCGCGGCCGCGACCCTGGCGCTGACGGCGGCGCCGGCCGTCGCGGGAAGCGGCGGCACCTCGGCCCCGCAACCATCGGCGCCGACGGTCGCAGGGGTGAAGGCGAAGCTCGTCGACGGCCTCGCGAGGGCGCCGAGGTCGGCGCCGAAGCGGGTCAAGGAGGTGATCGCGGCCGCGAACCGGATCGCCAAGGGCCACGGCTACTGCAACGGGGGCGGCTATTCGAGCTGGCGCTCGCCCTGCTACGACTGCTCGAGTTCGGTCAGCTTCGCGCTTCACGGCGGCGACCTGATCGGCCGCGCGATGCCGCCGACCTCGCTCGAGGGCTGGGGGCGCTCCGGCGCCGGCAGGTGGATCACCGTCTATGCGAACTCGGGACACGCGTTCATGACCATCGCCGGGCTTAGGTTCGATACCGCCGACGTCCGCGGGATCGGCCCCGGGTGGGCGCGGGGAATGGGCTGGGAGCGGTCCCAGAGCCACGTCGCCCGCCACAAGGCCGGGTTCTGAGGCCCGGGCGCTCGACGCTCCGGGCCGCCGATCAGGCCCGTTCCGGCGCGGGCGCCTCGCCTCCGACCGCGGCCGTCCGCCGCGGGCGAAGCATGATCAGCGCCGCCGCGGCGCCGGCGAGGCAGAACAGGGCGCCGACCGCGAACTGGATCTGGAAGCCGTCGGTGAGCGCCGTCGCGGGGGCGGTGCCGGAGGCGATCTCGGCGTGGGTGTGGGAGGCCGCGATCGTGCTGAGCACCGCGAGTCCCAGCGCCGCGCCGACGAACCGGGAGGTATTGAGGACCCCGGAGGCGAGCCCGCTGGTCGCGGCAGAGACCCCCTGGACAGCGACGATCGTGGCCGGGACCAGCGAGAGGCCGAGCCCGAACGCGCCCAGCAGCCCGCCCGGGAGGACCTGCCCGACGTAGCTTCCGCCGGGATCGACGCCGGTCAGCAGCGCCTCGCCGGCGGTGGCGAACAGCATCCCGGCCACGAGGACGGCCCGGGGGCCGATCCGGCGAGCGAGCCGCGGCGCCAAGGTCGCGCCCGTGCCGACCGCCAAGGTCATCGGCACGAATGCGAGGCCGGTCTCCAGCGCGCTGTAGTGAAGGGTTCCCTGCATGTACAGGGACTGGAAGAACCAGAACCCGAAGATCGCCGCGTAGAGGAGGAAGATCGTGAGGTTCGCGGCGCGCAGCGTCCGCAGCCGGAAGACGCCGAGCGGCATCAGCGGCTCCCTCGCCACCGCGCCCTCATAGAGCGCGAACGCGCCGAGCAGCGCGACCCCGGCGGCGAGCGGAGCGAGCACGCCGGGCGAGCCCCAGCCGAGGCGGTCGGTGGTGACGATGCCGTAGGTGAGGGCGGTCATCCCGAGCGTGACGAGCACCGCGCCGGGCAGATCGAAGTGGCGGTTCTCGGACGCGCCACGCCCCTCGGGGACGAGCCCGCTCGAGAAGAGCACCACCGCGAGGCCGATCGGGACGTTGATGAGGAAGATCGCCTCCCAGCCGAGCCCGTCGGTGAGGACGCCGCCGAGGAGGACGCCCGAGGTGGCGCCGATCGCGCCGACCGCGCCCCAGATCCCGAGCGCGCGGTTGCGCGGCGCCCCCTCGTCGAAGGAGGTGGTGATGATGGCGAGGGTGGCGGGGGAGATGATCGCCCCGCCGATCCCCTGGATGGCGCGGGCCCCGAGCAGCATCGCGGGCGACGTGGCGAGCGCGCAGAGCAGCGACGCCGCCGAGAACAGGAGCGTCCCCGCGAAGAACATCCGCCGCCGGCCGAACAGGTCGGACGCCCGTCCACCGAGGAGCAGGAAGCCGGCGAAGGTCAGCGTGTAGGCATTCAGCACCCACTGGAGGCCGTTGGTCGAAAAGCCGAGCGAGTCCTGGATCGACGGCAGGGCGACGTTGACGATCGAGACGTCGAGGATGACCATGAACTGCCCGAGGCAGACGACCAGCAGGAGCGCGTTCGAGTTGCGCCGCATGAGGTCGCGGCCGGCAGCGAGCGCGTTCATCGGCGGACCGCGTCCAGGATGTAGGCGGCCTCGACGACGGCGGCGAGCTGGGCCTCGTTCGGGTGGCGCTGGCCGTTGGGCTGCCGGGGCTTGGTTTCGATGTTCTCGGTATCGGACATAGGCCGGTGGAGGGGTCGGTGTTCGATAATTGGACGAACATCGTACCAAATGTTGGATAGACGTCGTATAATCGTCGACATGTCGATCGATCAGGTACCGGTCCTTCACCACCCGAGCAGGGATGAGATCGAGCTGCCCGCCGTCCTCCACGCGCTCAGCGACCCCCAGCGGCTACAGATCG
Organism: Actinomycetota bacterium; assembly: GCA_046732395.1. Lineage (GTDB taxonomy): Bacteria > Actinomycetota > Thermoleophilia > Solirubrobacterales > 70-9 > JAWVFM01. The sequence goes on from JBKPNB010000364.1 coordinate 11,067, forward strand.
TCCGCGAGCTGGCCTCGGACTCGGAGCCCCGTCCCTGCGGCTCGATCGAGCTCGACGTCACGAAGTCGACGATGACCCACCATTTCCGCGTCCTGCGTGAGGCCGGCGTGATCCGCCAGGAGCGGCGCGGCACGACGAAGCTCACCTGGCTCCGCCGCGAGGACATCGATGCCCGCCTCCCGGGCCTCCTCGACGCGGTGCTCTCCTCGACGCCGGCCGGCGTCTAGGGCGCTCGCGCCGGTGCGGGCCCTCCGCATCCACGCGCGGGGCGGCCCCGAGGGCCTCGTCGTCGAGGACGCGGAGGAGCCCGAGCCCGGCATCGGCGACGTCCTCGTCCGCGTCGAAGCCGCCAGCTTCACGCCGACCGAGCTTGCGTGGCCGTCGACCTGGGTGGACCACGCCGGGCGCGACCGGACCCCGGTGATACCCGGGCACGAGGTCTGCGGGTCGGTCGCCGCACACGGGTACGGCACCACCGGCTTCGGAGTCGGCGACCGCGTCTACGGGCTCACCGACTGGTATCGGGACGGCGCCGCGGCCGAGTACGTGGCCGTGGAGGCTCGCAACCTGGCGCCGAAGCCGGTGTAGCTCGAGGTGAGCGAGGCCGCGGCGACGCCGATGCCGGCGCTGACGGCGCAGCAGGCGCTGTTCGACCACGGCCGGCTCGCCGCCGGGCAGACCGTGCTCATCCACGGCGCCGCCGGAGGCGTCGGGGCGGTCGCGATCCAACTCGCCCACGCTGCCGGCGCGCGAGTGCTCGCCTGCGCGCGGGCCTCGGCGCGCGACTTCGTGCTTGAGCTGGGGGCCGACGAGTTCATCGACGCCGACGGCCGGCCGTTCGAGGAGGCCGCGGACGGGGTCGACCTCGTCTTCGATCTCGTCGGCGGCGAGATGCTCGAGCGGTCGTGGTCGGTCCTGCGCGCCGGCGGCGCGATCGTCTCGGCGGTCGAGGATCCGGCCGCCCGCGGCGGCGCCGGCGGCGAGCGCCGGGGCGCGTTCTTCGTCGTCGAGGCGAGCGG
>JBKPNB010000365.1:0-5908 GCA_046732395.1 Actinomycetota bacterium
GCTGTGGGTGACGACGAAGGCGGGCACTCCCATCGGGTGCTGGCCGCCCCAGCCGTTGGCGAGTTCGAAGGTGCGGCGACCGTGGAGCATCGCGCCGGCGTTGGCGAGCGCGTCGCGGAACTGGCCGGCGCTCGCCTCCAAGGTCGCGCGAACCGTGAACTCCGGGTCGGCGGTCGGCACCTCGATGTCGCCGGTCAGGAACCAGGCGAAGACCTCGTCGATCCCGTCCGAGGCGTCGGCGACGAAGCCGTCGAGCGACATCGACATCTCGGCGATTACCGTTGCCATGCGAATCCCCTCCTGTTTGACTGATTTGTTAATTAACCGTATCGTTAGCAAATCGATGGCCACCGACGCGCTCAGCCTCACCTTCGCCGCTCTCGCCGACCCCACCCGGCGCGGGATCCTGGCCCGGCTCGCGGAGGGCGAGGCGACCGTCAAAGAGCTCGCCGAGCCATTCGCGATCAGCCTGCCGGCGATCTCGCGCCACCTGCGGGTGCTCGAGCGGGCGGGCCTGATCAGCCGCCGCCGCGCGGCGCAGGCGCGGCCGACGAGCCTGCGGGTCGAGGCGCTGCGGGAGGCCGACGCCTGGATGGAGACCTACCGGGCGATCTGGGAGGGACGGATCGAGCGACTCGACGCGCACCTCGGCCGGATGCGCGAGGAGCGCGGCGATGGCTGACGCAGGCCCGCGCGAGATCCGGCTCGACCACGTGTTCGACGCCCCCCGCGAGGCGGTCTTCGCCGCCTGGATCGACCCCGACCAGATCGTCCGCTGGTGGGCACCCGGCGGGTTCGAGGTCCCGCGGGACACGGTCGAGATCGAGCCGCGGGTCGGCGGCGTGTTCCGGCTGACGATGGTCGAGTCGGACGGCGGCGCCCGCCTCTCGATTCGCTCCGAGTTCGTCGAGCTCACGCCCCCGGAGCTGATCGTGCTGCGCTTTGAGCCGATCGCCGCGGAGATCCCCGACGAGACGATCACCCGCGTCGTCTTCGAGGCCGACGGCGAGCGCACGCGGATGACGCTCACCTCCGGTCCCTACACCGACGAGATGCGCCCGAACGCCACGGCGGGCTGGGGCGAGAGCCTCGCGAACCTCGACCGGCTGCTCGCGTCGTAGTCGAGTCGCGCGCGAGGGGACGGCGCCGCGAAGGCATGCAATTCGCCCTGCACGGCGGCCGAATCGACGCCTGCGCGTAGGGCCGCCGCCTAGCCTCGGCTGCCAACCGCCGATGCCGCCCCTGCCTGCCGCCAGCCTCCGACGCCCCGCCGTCGCGCTCGGCGTCGCGGCCCTGATCGCCGCCGCGATGCTGGCCCTTCCGGCCGGCGCCCCCGCCGGCCTCCAGTCGCAGCTCTCGCACAAGCGCAGTCAGCTCCGTGACGCGCGCGCGAACGAGGTCGCGCTCTCGAGCGCGATCCGTCGCTACTCGTCGCGGATCGACCGCCTCTCGCGGCAGATCTCCCGCCTCCAGGTCCGCGAGATCGCCGTCCAGCAGGAGCTCGCGGTGAAGACCACCGAGCTCCATCGGGCGCAGGCGAAGCTGGCGCGCCTGCGCGAGCACCTGAAGGCGGCACTGCGACTCCTCTCGCAGCGGCTGGTGGCGATCTACGAGTCGAACCAGCCCGACACGATGACCCTGATCCTCAACTCCCGCGGGTTCGCCGACCTCATCTCGCGCACCCAGTACCTGGGCGCGATCCAGCAGCAGGACAACGCGATCGCCGATCGGGTGGCGAGGCTCCGCGACGCCGAGAGGGCGACGGTCGGGCGACTCGAGGCCGCCCGCCAGGCGCTGGCCGCCGAGCGCGCCGAGCTCGCCAGCACCGAGTCGGCCCTCCGCGACCGCCAGAGCTCGCTGGCCACCGCCCAGGGCCGAAAGCAGCGCACGCTGGGGCACGTCAAGTCGACCACCAGCCAGCTCCAGAGCGCGATCAGCTCGCTCGAGTCGAAGATCCAGGCGCAGCAGGCGGCGGCCGAGGCGACGGCCGGCGGCCTCGGAGTCGCCCCGGTGCTGCCGCCGATCGCCGCCGGCGCGATCCCACCCGGCCAGGCGGTCTCCCCGTTTCCGGCGGGGGCGCCGCTCGTCTGGGGGCGGACCGATCAGGGCGTCGACGGGACCACGGCCGCGGGCACGCCGCTCCTGGCGATGGGGTCCGGGACGGTGACGATCCAGCACGACCCGGGCGGGTTCGGCGACTCCTACCCGGTGCTCTCGACCTCGTTCGGCGACTTCTACTACGGCCACTGCGTCCCGGTGGTCCCGGACGGCGCCCACGTCTCGGTCGGCAATCAGATCGCCACCGCCCACACCGGGACGTGGGGGAACTCGACCACCCCGGGCGGGTTCGAGATCGGGAGCTGGCCGCCGGGCCCGTTCGGCGCCGGCGGCTCGATCCGCGGCTGGCTGATGGGCCTGCCGCGGGTGCGCTGAGCACGCCCGCCGCGAGCGGGTAGTAAGGCGCGATGGGCCTCCCCGCCTTCGCCTCCCGGTTCGCGACCGCGCGCTGGCGCGCGGTCTGGGCCGTCGCGGTCTGGCTCTTCAAGCAGGGTCGCGACCGCCTCAACCGCAACCTGAGCGACGGCGAGCGCCGCGACCTCTGGGAGCTGATGAAGAGGTCGAAGGGCCGGCGCGCGAACCTCAGCGCCCGCGAGCAGGAGCGGTTCCGGACGCTCGTCAAGCGCGCGGCGACCGGCCGCCGCTAGCGCGGGCTCCGGTAGGGCACGGAGCCGCGCCTTACCGTCCTAGGACCTATGTCGCGCAGGTCGCCGCCCACGCGGCGGCGCGAAGAGGAGTAGCCTGGATGAACTCCGCCGAAGGCGCTCTCGTTCCTCTCTTCCTTCCAGCAATCCAGGCGGCAACCGCTTCGAGAGGGATGGAGGAGACTGGCCGAATGGGGCCTCCGATCTCGGTCCGCGAGGGGCACCTGCTCACCGTCCGGATCGACAGAGACAACGACTCGCTGTTGGTGCGAGCGTCCGGAGAGATCGACCAGGCCAACGTGGGGATGCTGGAGGAAGAGCTGGGCCGCGCGTTCGGCTCCGACGCATCGGTGATCGTTCTCGATATGGGCGACGTCGATTTCATCGGGGTCGCGGGCGTGCATGTATTGCTCTCGGGCGCGGCGCGCGCCCGAGAGAACGGCAATCGCCTCTCCATCTGGCTCGGATCAGGCGCTCCCGTTCGCCGGACGATCGAGTTGTGCGGCGTAGAGAGTGCGCTCCCGCTGACCGGCTGACTGCCTCGATGGTCGCGGGCGCCAGATCGCGGCCCGGTGCGGCTCAGGACCCCTTCGTGTACCAGACGTCGCCGCAGCAGTAGAGCGACGAGCCGTCGGCCTCGCCCCAGATCACGTGAGCGATGCCGGTCGAGCTGACCGCGATCCCGAAATAGTCACCGTCGGTGAACGTGTAGCCGTCCGGGCTCTTGTACGGAGCACCCGACCCGAGGTTCGAGAGCCGAACGCGCGGCCCCCAGCTGGCTCCGCCATCGGCACTCCGCGCATACCAAGTGTTGAACTCGCCCGTCCGGTTGTCCTGCCAAGCGAGGCGGAAGTCCCCGGGGGTGGGGCCGCTGTCGATCTGTGGCACGTTGCTGTCACCGCGAGCGTTCACGCGGACCTTGCCGCTCCACTGCACCCCATCGTCCGAGGTCCGCACGTACAGGGTCTTCGGCCCGTTCGCCTCCTTGGAGAACGTGTACGCGAAGGCCATGTGGCCGGCTGGGTCGACGGCGATCGAGCCGGTCGCGGCGAAGTAGTCGGAGTAGCACCCCGGTACCGGACACGGGGGTGGCGCGCCGGCGACTCCGAACGAAGTGAGCGTCGGGTCGGCGCACGGCTTCGTCGTCGATGGCGAGCACCGCAGCAGGGCGACCTTCACCGGGCCGTCAAAGTCGTGCCCATGGCCCGACAGGGTCCGCTCACCGTCGAGGGCAAAGTAAACGTCGCCGTTTGGCGCGTACGCGCCACCGGTCGCATACCACCACAGGTGGTCGTGATTCACCTTTTGAGGGGGGAGGAATGAGTGACCGTGGTCGTGCGAGGCCACGACCATGTTGTCGAACTTGTCGTTGAACGCCACGTAGACGTCCCGGCCCGATGGGGAGATCACGAGGATCGGCTTGTCCATGTAGCGAAGGCCGCCGTTCATCGTGACCGGACGACTCCAGGTGTCGCCGCCGTCGTGGGACGTGAACAGCTGCACGCCCGGGTCGAACTGGTCCAGGAACGCCACGTAGATCGTCCCGCAGCCGCAGGCCGCGTTGGTGTCGTTCGCCACCTGGATCTGCGGGTCGAACTGCCACCCGATCGTCTTGCACGCAACCCCGCAGACGAAGGTCTCGGGACCGAAACTCGCGCCACCGTCGGTGGAGCGCCGGAACAGAACGCTGGTGCCGGGACAGTTGCCCTTGCAGGCTTGGGCGTTGATGCCGGTGATCAGTTGGTACACCCGGTTCGCATGGTTGGGGTCGACCGCAACCGTGGGCTCCCAGTTGCTCTGGTGCTTCGGGTTGATGTCGTACCCGGCGGGGCGCTCGTCGGCGAAGCGGGCAGCGCCTGACGCCGGTGCGGCGGCGACGGCGACAAGGGCCAGCAATGCCGCGAGCGCCGCGAGGGCTAAAGCTCGCCTGCGCAACCGGGCTCGGTTCGCTCGCGATCTGGGCATTTCAGCGCCCCAAATCTATATCGGGGAAGCTCTGAGAGCAAGGCCGATTTGGGTGGCAAGCGCCCGAGCTCCGTTTCGCGGGCGCCGCTCGCGGTTCTCAGCCGGGCCCAGATCGCCGCTCCGAGATCTTCCGCGCTACGGGACCTCGCGCTCGCCCCGGGTCTTGAGCGGCTGCGCCGCCCAGAACCAGCCGAAGATGGCGACGGCGACGACGCCGGAGACGATCGTCAGCGTCGGGCTGTAGATGAAGTCGGCGATCAGCATCACCGCGCCGATCATCGCCGCCGCGAGGAAGGCGAGCCCGGCGATCGAGAGCGAGTTGGAGACGAGGAGGACGTGCTCCTTGTCCTTCTGGCGGAAGTGGAGGCGATGCCAGGCAGACGGCGCGATCAGGAGCACCGCCGAGATCGCGGTCGCCGACAGCGTCCCGAAGAAGAGCGCGCGCTGGAAGTCGGTGGTGGAGGCGAAACCCTGGCTGAACGGGACCGCGAGCAGGAACGCGAACAGCACCTGGACCCCGGGCAGCGCCACCCGCAGTTCGTTCAGGAGCTCGATCAGCTCCCGGTTGACGCGCTCGCGCCGATCCTCGCTCGAAGGTCCCTCGTCGGCCATCGTTCGCTTCTCATCGGGAGCATTCGCAGGCGCGGCCGCCATTCCTTCCGTTCGGAGCAGTTGACTGCCGCGCCCGCGGGTAGGGGGAGTGACGTGGCCGAGCAAGTCCACTTCGAGCCCTTCCTGCAGCTCGCCGACGTCGGTGACGACGAGGCCCTGATCGCCTGGGGCGGGTTCTATTTCCGCCACGGCGATTCGCCCTACGGCGAATGGCGAATCGTCGACGACGAGGAGCTCGCCGAGATCGCGGGCCCGGATCGATCGGGGACGATCGGCGCCAGCTCCGAGCCCTTCGGCGATGCCGTCGTCGAGGTCGAGCGCGACGGGGAGGTCACGCGGGCCGAGACGTCGGCGACGAACCACGCCTGGGTCCGCGGCCTCGAGCCCGACACCGAGTACCGCTACCGCGTGCTCGTCGACGGTGAGCCCTGGGCCGAGGGCGAGCGCTGGGAGTGGGACTTCGAGCGGCGGACGCTCGCCCCCGCCGGGCGCCGCTACGAGAACCGCTTTCGCACCTTCCCCGCGTCCGGCGAGCCGGCCCCGCTCTCATTCGCCGCGATCGGTGACTTCGGCGTCGGGCTCTTCGACCGCGGCGGCGACGGCGCCCGCCAGCTCCACCTCGCGCGGGC
>JBKPNB010000366.1:0-11511 GCA_046732395.1 Actinomycetota bacterium
GATGAACACACCCGAAGATGAGGCATTGTGAAGCTTTGACAAGGTTTTTGTCAGCGCCTCGCGGCCAGGGTGCCTCGGCGCTCCTCGCCGGGCGCCGGAGGGCGCCGCTCCGGGGACGGTCGCTCGGCGAGCGTCAGCCCGAGCACCGCGGAGCTCGCGGCTCCACCCGTCCGGACTCCCCATGCCGACTCAATCACTTCGATAGGGTCGGTTGACTTACAGCCGACCGAGGGGGAGTACGGCATGGCATCAGTTTCCGAGCGGGAGAACCGGGAGATCGAGGCGGCCAACGTCTCCGGCAACTCTCCGGTCGTCTTCATCCACGGGCTCTGGCTGCTGCCGAGCAGCTGGGACGGGTGGGCGGACTTCTTCAAGCAGGCCGGCTACGCGCCCCTGACCCCGGACTGGCCGGACGATCCCGAGACCGTCGAGGAGGCGCGCGCGAATCCGGACGTTCTCGCCAAGAAGACGCTGAAGGAGGTCGCCGACCACACCACCGAGGTGATCCAAGCCCTCGACAAGCAGCCCGCCGTGATGGGGCACTCGACCGGTGGATTGCTCGCCCAGATGCTCGCCGGCCGTGGGCTCTCGGCAGTCACGGTTGCCATCGACCCGGGCGTGTTTCGTGGCGTCCTGCCGCTGCCCCTCTCCGTGCTCAAGGGGATTGGGCCTTTCCTCGTCGACCCCCGGTATCGAGGCCGCGCCATCACGCTCACCTTCGACCAGTTCAAATACGGCTGGACGAACGCCCTCGATGAGGCCGAGGCGAAGCGCCTTTACGACACCTACCACGTGGCCGGGTCGGGGCTCGCCTTGGCCCAGATGGCCAACGCCAACCTCAATCCCTGGACCGAGTCGAAGGTCGACACGAAGAATCCCGATCGGGGCCCGCTGCTGATCCTCGACGGGGAGAAGGACCACACGGTTCCCTGGGCGATCGCCAACGCCTCCTACAAGCTGCAAAAGCGCAACCCGAGCGTCACCGAGATCAAGAAGATGCCCAACCGCGGCCACTCGCTGACCATCGACCACGGCTGGCAAGAGGTCGCGCAGACCGCGATCGACTTCGTCAAGCGGTTCGTCCCCGCCAAGCCGAGCTAGGTGTAGTCCCAACGCGAAAGCAGCATTGAGGACTCACTCCGTTGCTTCAGCGCGTGAGTTGCGTAATGCGTTGCGCCGTGCCTCCCAGACGGCGGCGACCTCCTCCTCGCTGGCCCCCGTGTCGTAGGCCGGCGAGATCAGCGGTGCGGCCGTCTCGACCGCGACGATCACGATCGCGTTGATGCGCTCCGGCGGCGTCGCCGAGCGGCGCTCGGCGAGGATGCGGAGGCCGCGCTCATACATCTCGCCATCGCCGTGGATGCTGGCCCTGCGCTTGAACCGGTAGCCCTTTCGGACAATCGGATCGACGACGTTGACCTCGATCGCCGGATTCCGCCGCAGGTTCCGCACGGTCTGCGGGGAGTGGATATCGGCGAACATGAGGTGCTCGTCGTCGAAGACCGTCGTGGTGCCCTTCGGCGACAGGTTTGGCGTGCCGTCGGGGCAGACCGTCGCCGCGAAGCCAAGCCGCTGCTCGAGGACGACCCGCTTCATGTCATTGCTGAGGCGCATCACCGACATTCTGGCTCGGGGTGAAACGCTCGCAACGCGGACAGCGGTGTTGATGACAACCGTGTTGGCGGTCGCGGCGTCCTTGCCGGCCAGTGTCGATGGCTGCTCTACGAGCATCTGAACGGCCGGTCGGCGCGCTCCTCCTTGCGCGAGGAGCAGCGCTCCCCACGCCCGGCTAGACATCGCGCCCAACGAGGATCGCGAGGATCTGTCCGGGAAGCGCGTCCCGGTTCTCCCGCGTCACCCGACGTACCTCGACGTCGTCTCGTCGCTTCAGCTCATCGGTGAACGGGTGACGGTGCGCATGGACGGTGGCGACGATGGGAGTGGCCGCGCCAAAGTGCGCGGCAACCGCGTCGCGGAAGCGCTCGGAGGCAAGCTCCATCATGCCCAGCTCGTCGATCACCAGCACGGCGCCGGCCGGGACGTCCTCGAGGGTGGGGATCGCGATGCGTTCGAAGGCTTCGAGGTCCACGCCGTACCGGCCGACCCGCGGCTCGCCCCGGTGGCCGACCTGCGCCAGGATGCCTTCTTCTCCGGACACCGTCGCGATCCGAAACCCGGTCCGGCGCCCACCCTCGCGGACCTCGCGGGTGAAGAACCCAGCAACCGGGACCCCGGCCTCTCGGAGCATCGCGATCAACCGATCGGCCACGGTGCTCTTACCGACTCCGGGACGGCCTTCGAGGAGCAGGCGGCGTCGCGCGCTCAGCGCTCGTAGGTGCCCACGTGTTCGCCCGAGGCGAGCACATGGCCCTCGATCGCGGAGTCGAGCTCTTCCTTCGAGGCAGGCGGATCGAGGTCCGGTTCGATGTCGAGGGCGTAGACCCGGAAGAAGTAGCGGTGCGGTCCGTGCCCCGGCGGCGGGCCGGGACCGTCGTAGCCGGGGTTGCCGAAGCCGTTCCGTCCCTCTTTCGGAGCGGGCTCGCCCTCGCCGAGGCCACCTGTCTCCGGCTTGATCCCCCATCCCACCCAGTGGATGAAGATGCCCGAGGGCGCATCAGGGTCCTCGCAGATCACCGCGATCGACTGGGTCGACGGTGGAAGGCCAGACCAGGTCAATGCCGGGGAGAGGTTCTCCCCCTCGAGCGCGTGGCGCGTCGGGATCCAATCGCCGTGCCGGAAAGATTCGCTCGCGACGGACAGCTCGGCCACAACTCCCGGATACCCTGAAAACGGCGACCGGTACCGGCATCTTGGCAAAGCGCATCGAGCTCAGGCGCCATACGGATAACGACGGCGACGTCCTCACCGACGAGGGCAGGCGCGCGGCGCTGGCGATCGGATCGAGCCTGCGCGGCCACTACGCCATCCTCGTCTCGACCGGCGCTCAGCGCGCCACCCAGACGCTCGCCTGCTTCGCCTCCGCGCTCCGGGACCCGATCCCCGGCGGGGCGGTTGTCGAGCCCGGCCTCCGCTCCGAGCGAGAGGATCGGTGGCGCGACGCCTACTCGAAGGCTGGAAGCGGGCGGCTCGAGGATCTGCGCTCGGCGGATCCGGAGTTGGTCGAGTCGGATTCGCGGATCCTCGGCCAAGCCCTCCGCCGGGTCCTCGAGCGGCTCGACGACGGCGAGACGGCGCTCGTGGTCGGCCACAGCCCGACCAACGAGGCGGCGGTGCTCGGCCTTACGGGCGAGATCGTCGACCCGATGGCGAAGGGCTCCGGAGTGCTCGTGACCGCCGACGCGGACGAGTTCGGGATCGAACGACTCGACTGACGCGCTGCTGCTGGCGCAGTCCGCCGCACCGGCGCTCGGATTCATCGTCTCGACCGCATCCCCTGCGCTACACGTAGAGTTGGCCGATGATCGAGCCGCGCAGGTTCGACTTCTCGGCGACAGAGGCGATCGCTCACGACCCGGGCGTTCGCGACCGTGAGGCCGAGGTCGCGGGCACGCGCTGGGCGCTGGTCGAGTACTCGCCCGGATCTGGCCGCGAGGACTGGTGCGACACGCCGCATGCCGGCTACGTCCTGAGCGGAGCGATCACGTACAGCTTCGAGGACGGGCGGGCCCCGCTGGTGATCGGCTCGGGGGAGGCGTTCGCGCTTCCGGCAGCACCGCGACACCGCGGGCGCAACGAGGGCGCCGAAACGACGCGTCTCTTCCTGATCGACGCGCTCCCGGGCGCCTGAGCCGTCAACCAGTCCGGCTCGCCCGCGCGCTGGCGCCCAGCTCCGCTGGCGCTCGGATGCCGTGAACTCCTGGACCGGATGCGGCAAAGCAGCGGTCCCGCCGTCGGCTCCTTAGCATCGCGCTCGATGCCGGCGCCGAGCCGACTGGATTTCTACGATCTCGAGTTGCGCGCTCACCACGAGCACCTTCGGGGCGCCTACGGGATCGGCCGCGGCGATGAGGTTCTGGACATCGGCTGCGGAACCGGTCTGACGACTCGCGAGGCGGGGCGGGCGAGCGCGCCGGGGCGTGTGTTGGGGGTTGATGTCTCGGAGCGGATGGTCGAGCGCGCGCGTGAGCTCACAGCGCGCGAGCGCCTCGAAAACGTGCGCTACGAGCTTGGCGATGCCCAGGTATCCAGCTTCGACCCCGAGCGCTTCGATGTTGCGATCAGTCGCTTCGGCACGATGTTCTTCTCCGATCCGGTCGCCGCCTTCGCCAACATCGCCTCCGCCCTGCGTCCCCGGGGACGGCTGGTCTGGCTCGTCTGGCAGCGCCGCCAGCTGAACGAATGGGCATTGGCGATCGACGAAGCGCTCGGCAGCGCCGCGAAGCTGCCGCCGCCAACCGCGGACCCGTTCTCGCTCGGCGACGCCGAGGCCACCACGGAGATGCTCGAGCGGGGCGGCTTCCAGGCGGTGCGGTTGGAAGCCGTCCACGAGCCGGTGCTCTACGGACACGACATCGACGCCGCGCTTGAATTCGTGTGTGGCTTCCAGGACGTGAGCGCCGCGCTCGCGGGTATGAGCAGCGACGACGCCGCTCAAGCCGTGGACCGGCTGCGCGAAACCCTCGAGGCGCACTATGGCCACGATCGTGGCGTGGCGTTCGATGCGCGCTCCTGGTTGATCACCGCCGGGCGCCCTTAATCCCGACGGCGACACTCCTCAGCGCTGGCGCCGGTAGCTGCGGGGTGGCGTATTCCTCGTCGCTGACCTGGCGCCCCCAAACGACGGGGCTGCCGCCCTCGTCGGTTTCCTGCATGGCCACATGGCTCATGAACCGGTTGGGCGCCGCCCCGTGCCAGTGGTTCTCTCCGGGCCCGAAGTACACGCTCTCGGCGGGACGGATCTCCTCGACCGCCCCGCCCTCGCGCTGGCAGCGGCCGACGCCGTCAGTGACGTAGATCGTCTGGCCGTAAGGGTGGGTGTGCCAGGCGGTACGCGCGCCCGGGTTGAAGCGCACGAGAGCCGCGCCGAGGCGCGAGGGCGGCGCGGGCCTCGCGATCGTGTCGATGTAGACGGTGCCGGTGAACCAGTCGCTGGGACCGACGTCAGTCTCGAGCGAGTTGCGGTTGATCTGCATGGCTTCTCCTTTGCGGTCGCGGCCCTAGAGGGCTGATGTGGGTTATCCATGCACGCGGATGACACGCCATGCCGTCGCTGGCTCGGCACCCGCGGCCTCGCCAATAGCGCTTGGGCATGGAGCTCGCCGCCGATCCCGGCCTGGCGATCACGATCTACACGGCGGAACCGAACTCGAAGTCCGCAGAGGCGCTCAGCCTCCTCGGGAGCTGGGCCGCGACTCTCGGAGAGGCAGAGCTGCAAGAAGCGCCGGGCCATCGTTAGAGCCGGCGAGCAAGAGAGCCACCGGATTCTCAAGTTCACTCGAAGCGTCGTTGCTCGCGGCGCCCCGGCGGCGATTCCCGAGACCACACAATTCGCCTCATGAAGAACCCGCGGATCGAGCTCCACGTCCACCTCGAGGGGACGATCACGGCCGAGACCCTGCTCGCGATCGCCAGGCGGAACGACTACCCGCTCGGCGTCGAGTCGGTCGAGGAGCTCCGCGAGCTCTACCGCTACCGCGACTTCGCCCACTTCATCGAGGTCTGGGTGCTGACGACCAATGCGCTCAGACGCGAGGCGGACTTCCGCCAGACCGTCGTCGACTATGCCGGCCGCGCCGCAGCCCAGGGAGCCGTCTACATCGAGGCGATCTTCTCGCCGATCGAGCGTGCCGCGCGGGGTGTGCGCTGGGACGAGATGTTCGGCGGCTACTGCGACGGCGCGGCGGAGGCGCGCGAGCGGTTCGGCGTCGAGGTTCGCCTCACTCCCGACATCACCCGCGATGCCTCGCTCGACGACGCGCTCGCGCTAGTCGGCTACGCGAGCACCTACCGGGACCGCGGCGTCGTCGGCGTCGGGCTCGGCGGCATGGAGTCCGGCTACCCGCCGGAGCCGTTCGCGCCCGCCTTCCGGCGGGCGCGCGAGGAGGGTCTGGCGTCGCTGCCGCACGCCGGCGAGGTCTGCGGGCCGGACTCGATCCGCGGCGCGCTCCGTGCGCTCGACGCGGACCGCATCCGCCACGGGATCCGGGCGATCGAGGATCCCTCCCTCGTCGCCGAGCTCGCCGAGCGTGGCATCGTCCTCGACGTCTGCCCGACCTCGAACGTGCGGACCGGCGCCGTCCCGTCGCTCGACTCGCACCCGCTGCCCGAGCTCGTCGCGGCCGGGGTCGCTTGCTCGGTCTCGACCGACGATCCGGCGATGTTCGACACCGACCTCGACCGCGAGTACGAAGCGGCGGCGGCGCTCGGCGTGGGTCCGCGACCCTGCTACCAGGCCGCCCTCGCGGGCGCCGCCTGCGATGAGGCGACCAGGGACCGGCTATCCGCGGTGGGGCGTTCGGCCGAGTGGTATTAGACAGGCCCCGGCGCCACGGTTGACCGCCACGGTCCCTCGACCAGGGACGCCTCGCCCTTACCGGGCCAAGCGGGGATGGTTGCGCCCAGGGCCGACAGCGGCTCGGATCCGAGTGACCGGAACTGGAACTCCGTTCCGACTGGAATGGTGATGCAGACATCGGGGCCGACCTCGACGATCTCCTCGCGGTCGCCATGCTTCCGCCACACCTCACCTCTCCCACGCAGGAAGAACCAGATCTCCTCGACACCGCGATGGACGACAGCGACTGACGTCTGGCCCGGCCCGAGCTCGAAATGAGCTAGCCCACCACCGCTGACCCGTAGCAGGCGACGGACATCCGAACCATCGGGGGCAACATCGTCCCGCTCGGCAGCGAGCCTCTTCGTCTCCATGACGCGGGTCCACGATAGGGCGCTGTCCCCCACCCCTCGCTGAGACTCCTCTCAGCGGTTCGCGGCGAGGGTCCTTCGGCGCGCCTCGTCCGGCGAAAAGACCGAGGCGCCGGGAAGGAACAGCCACACGTCCGCCCCACCGTCGGGGCGGTTCGCAACGCCGGCCCGCCCACCGTGCGCGTTCGCGATCGCGGCGACGATCGAAAGCCCGAGGCCCGACCCGCCCCCCGAGCGGGCCGCGTCGGCGCGCGAGAAGCGCTCGAACGCGCGCGGCAGGAAGTCGGGCGGGAACCCGGAACCCTCGTCGCGGACGTGGAGCTCGACGCCCCCGTCGCGCCGCGCGGCGCTCAGCGCCACCGTCCCCTCGCCGTGGCGCAGCGCGTTGTCGACCATGTTCGTGAGCGCCTGTTCGAGCCGTGCCGGATCGGCCTCGACCGCCGGCCACTGCCGCCCCTCGACAGCGATCTCGCGGGCGGCCGGCCCCGCCCGGCCGGCGAAGCGCTCGGCGACCGAGCGCATCAGCTCCCCGGTCTCGATCGGGCGCCTGTGGACGGGCATCCGGCCCTGGTCGGCGCGGGCGATGACGAGCAGGTCCTCGGCCAGCCGCGCGAGGCGATCGACCTCCTCGGCCGCCGACAGCAGCGCCCGCTCGAGCCGCTGTGGGGACGGTCGCTCGGCGAGCGTCAGCCCGAGCTCGAGCTTCAGGATCGACAGCGGCGTCCGCAGCTCGTGCCCGGCATCGGCGACGAACGCCCGCTCGCGCATCAGCCCCCGCTCGAGCCGCGCGAGCATCTCGTTCAGCGTCTCGCCGAGCCGCTGGAGCTCGTCGTGGCCCTCCGGCACCGGCAGCCGTGCGCTCGGGCCGGCGTCGGAGATGCGCGCCGCGCGGCGGCGCATCCGCTCGACCGGGGCGAGCGCGCTCGAGGCGAGCGCATAGCCCGCGACGCAGGTGAGGATCAAAAGCACCGGGCCGCCGATGAAGAGGAGGTCGCCGAGCGTCTGGAGCGCATGATCGCGCTCGGCCGAGGAGACGCCGACGATCACCACCTGCGAGCCGATTCCGAGCGGGCGGGCGAGCAGCCGCTCGCCCTCGCGGGCGACGATGACGCTGCCGCGCCGGGCGCGGGCGATCTCGGCGGCCGGCACCAGCGGGCGGCGATCGAAGCCCGGCGTCGAGTCGATCACCCGCCCCCGGGCATCGACGATCTGGGCGAAGGCGTCCCCGCCCGAGGGCAGCGGCGCCTCCTGGCCGTCCGTGGCGGCGCGAACGACGCTCTCGACCACCGCCGCGCGGCTGCGGAGCTCGCCGTTGATGCCGGCGTCGAGCCCGGCCTCGAAGCGGGTGTAGAGGAGGAGCGCCAGCCCGCCGAAGAGGACGATCATCAGGCTCGCGAACGCGAGCGTCAGCTTGACCCGGATCGGCAGCCGGCCGAAGCGCCGCGTCGCGGCGACGGCGGGCGGCCACTCCTGGACGCGGGTCGCGAGCCGGCGGACGCGCTCAGTCGCCGTCATCGGTCCGCAACCGGTAGCCGGCGCCGCGCACGGTCTCGATCGAGGAGCGCCCGAACGGCCGGTCGAGCTTGTCGCGAAGGTAGCCGACGTAGACGTCGATCACGTTCGAGCGGTTCTCGTAGCTCGAGTCCCAGACGTGCTCGAGGAGCTCGAACCGGCTCAGCACCTCCCCCGGGCGGCGCATGAAGGCCTCGAGCAGCGCGAACTCGCGCGCCGTCAGCGTCAGCTCGTCATCCCCGCGCCAGACCCGGCGGGCGGCCGGGTCGAGGCGGACGTCGTCGACCTCGAGGACGATCGGTCGGGGCGCGGGCGAGCGCCGGATCAGCGCCCGGGCGCGCGCCAGCAGTTCCTCGAACGAGAACGGCTTCGGCAGATAGTCGTCCGCGCCGCTGTCGAGGCCGTGGACGCGGTCGTCGACCTCGTCGAGGGCACTCAGGATCAGGGTCGGCGACCAGACCTCGGCCGCCCGTAGCCGCTGGCAGACCTCGAAGCCGTCGCACCCCGGGAGCATCAGGTCGAGCACGATCAGGTCGTAGTTGGTGACCGTCGCCCGCGCCAGCGCCTCCTCCCCGGTCGAGGCCAGGTCGACGCCCATGCCGGCGCCGCGCATCACCCGCTGGACCAGCCGGGCCAGCTTCGCCTCGTCCTCTACCACCAACACCCGCATCGCCACGGGTAGTTTGCCGGGCCGGCCCGGCCAGCACCTAGCCGGAGACGAGCGCGCGGAGCGACTGCCTGACCGAGCGCGTGGTCGCCAGCACCGCGGTCGGCTCGTAGCCGCAGTGGGCCATGCAGTTGTCGCAGCGCGGGTCGCGGCCGCGGCCATAGGCCTCCCAGTCCGTGGTCTCGACCAGCTCCCGGTAGGTCTTCGCGTAGCCGTCGGCCATCAGGTAGCACGGCCGCTGCCAGCCGAACACCGAGTAGCTCGGGATGCCCCAGGCCGTGCACTGGAAGTCGACCTTGCCCTCGAGGAAGTCGAGGAACAGCGGCGTGTGGTTGAGACGCCAGCGCCGCCGCCGACCGTCGGCGAACGCGGCCCGGAACAGCTCGTGGGTCTCGCGAACGCCGAGGAAGTGATCCTGGTCGGGCGCGCGCTCATACGCGTAGGCGGGGGAGATCATCATCTCGTCGACTTCGAGCTCGTCGTTGAGGAAGTCGAGGACGCGGCGCACCGTCTGCGGCGAGTCGTGGGTGAAGAAGGTGGTGTTGGTCGTGACCCGGAACCCGCGCTCCTTGGCGGCGTGGATCGCCGAGACCGCCACCTCGAAGACGCCCTCGCGGCAGACCGACGCATCGTGGCGCTCGCGGAGCCCGTCGAGGTGCACCGCCCAGGCGAATCGCGGCGAGGGCTCGAACAGGTCGAGCTTGCGCTCCATCAGGATCGCGTTCGTGCACAGGTAGACGTACTTCCGCCGCCGCACGAGCTCGGCCGTGATCGTGTTGATCTCGGGATGGATCAGCGGCTCGCCGCCGGCGATCGAGACCATCGGCGCCCCGCTCTCCTCGATCGCCTCGACCGCCACCTCGACCGGCATCCGCCGCCGGAGGACGTGGTCGGGGTGCTGGATCTTGCCGCAGCCGGCGCAGGCGAGGTTGCACTGATAAAGCGGCTCGAGCTCGACGAGGAGCGGGAACCGCTCGCGGCGCGCGAGGCGCTGGCGCGCCAGGTAGGCGCCGACCGTGAGCGACTGCCTCAGCGGGACCGACATTGATTCACCTTCGCTTTCTGACCTCTGGGGGGAGCTTGAAGTGGACGTCCTCGTTCGCCACCGAGCGCTCGACGAGCGAGACGCCGCCGAGCCCGTCGAGCGCCCTGACCACCTGCTCGACGAGCGCCTCGGGCGCCGAGGCGCCGGCGGTGAGGCCGACGCGATGGGCGCCGACGAGGAGCGCCGGCGGGATGTCGGCGGCGTTCTCGACCAGACGCGCCGGGGAGCCGGCGCGCTCGGCGACCTCGACGAGGCGACGCGAGTTCGAGGAGTTGCCGGACCCGACGACGAGCACCACGTCGCAGTCCGCGGCCAGCGCCCGGACCGCGTCCTGGCGGTTCTGGGTCGCGTAGCAGATGTCGTCGGAGGCGGGGCCGACGATCGCCGGGAACCGCTCGCGAAGCGCGTCGATCACGCCCGCGGTCTCGTCCAATGCGAGCGTCGTCTGCGTCAGGTAGGCGACCCTCTCCGGGTCGTCGACCTCGAGCGAGGCGACCTCGTCGGCGCCGGCGATCAGGTGAGTGCGCTCGGGCGCCTCGCCGAAGGTCCCCTCGACCTCCTCGTGGCCCTCGTGGCCGACGAGGACGATGTCGTAGCCGGCGGCGGCGAAGCGGCGCGCCTCGGCGTGGACCTTCGACACCAGCGGGCAGGTTGCGTCGATGACGTCGAGCCCGCGGGCCACCGCCGCCTCGCGGACGGCGGGCGAGACTCCGTGGGCCGAGAAGATCACGGTCGAGGCGGGCGGGACCTCCTCGATCTCGTCGACGAAGATCGCTCCGCGCCGCTCGAGCTCGCTCACGACGTGGGCGTTGTGGACGATCTGCTTGCGGACGTAGACCGGCGCCCCGCGGTCGGCGAGCGCGCGCTCGACGACCTCGACCGCCCGCACCACGCCCGCGCACGAGGCGCGGGGCGCGGCGAGCACCACCTCCCGGTGGCCGAGCGAGCGCGCCCACTCCTCGACCAGCGCGCATGCCCGCCGCAGGGTGCCGTAGGCCACCGCCGCGCCCGAGACCGTCCGCAGGGGCCGGTGGAGCTCGTGGCGCTGGGTGTCGAGGACCACGCGCAAGGTCACCAGCGGCTCCGCGTTCGCCTCCGGCGCGAGCCACGCCGACTCCATGTCGACCGCGATCGCCCCGGTCCGGTGGAGCGCCCGGCGGCGCTCGCGCAGGACCAGCCGCTGGCTCGAGGCGATCGGCCCGACGCGGACCCGAAGTCCCGCCCGGCGGAGGATCCCGGCTAGGATCGTCGCGTCGGCGCACGGCGTCGTCCCGGTCGGCCCGCGCAGCTCGCTGGCGAGGATGACCTCGCCGGGCTCGAGCGCGGGGTCGAGCGCCCCGCAGAATCCGGCGATCATCACCGGGCGCCCGACCGCCCCCCGGGCGATGTCGGCCCCGCGCGCGGCGCGGCGCGGCCCCATCCCCACCTGGTGGACCTGGGCCCACGGCGCGCCGGCCCGCAC
>JBKPNB010000367.1:0-6244 GCA_046732395.1 Actinomycetota bacterium
CCGCTGGACCGGACGGGGCCTCGGCGGCGTCGTCGCAGTCGACTTCCCCGTCGCCGGCGGCGGCCACCTCGGCGCCCGTCCGCTGCGCGCCACCCCGCGATCGGTGAAGGCGATCGTCCCGGCGGGGGCCGTCAGCGGGAGGCCGGCGCTTCGGGCCGAGCGCGGCAGGGCCGGGGTCGCCCGGCGCCCGCTGCGGATTGTCCCCCGCAGGAAACTCCCGGCGCCGGGAAGCTTCCGGCTTCTGGGCGGCGGGATCCGCCCCCGCCCCGCGCTCTTCGACGCCCCGGCCCGCCTCCGTGACCGATTCCGGGCCCGAGGGCGGAGCGCGGTCGAGCTGCGCGTGGTCCGGGCCGGGACCGGCGCCGTGGTTCGCAGCTGGGTGCGCCGCGGCGTCACCCCCTACACCTCGCACGCGCAGTCGTGGCGGGGGACCGGCCGCGGCGGCGCCCTCCTAGACGGCGGGCGCTACGTCCTCCGCGTCGGTCGCCCGGGCAGCCGCGGCCGCCCCGCCGCACGCTTCCGGCTCGCGAGCGGAGTCTTCCCGGTCAGCGGTCCGCACAGCTTCGGCGGTCCGGTCCAGCGCTTCGGCGCGCCGCGCTCTGGCGGCCGCGTCCACCAGGGCCAGGACATCCTCGCCGCCTGCGGCACCCGCGAGGTCGCCGCCCGCGGGGGGCGGGTCCAGGCGCGCGGCTACGACCCGGTGCTCTACGGAAACTGGCTCGTGATCGACGCCCGCGGGACGAGGACCGACTACCGCTACGCGCACCTGATCGCCCCCACCCCGCTCCACACCGGCGAGCGGGTCAGGACCGGCGAGGCCGTCGGCCGCGTCGGGCGGACCGGTAACGCCCGCACCGTCGGCTGCATGCTCCACTTCGAGATCTGGCCGGACGGCTGGCTTCACCGATCGCCGGTCGATCCGTTGCCGGTCCTCGAGCGCTGGGATCGGCGTTCGTAGGTCGGCCCCGGCTCGGAGATCAGGTGGAGGCGGTCCGATCGCGCCCGGCGGCCTTCTTCGCCGAGCGTCGACTCTGTCAGTCAGAGGCTGACAGAGTCGACACTCGATGAAAACGAGGCGGCCCCACGCCTCCCCACCTGATGATCGAGCGACCGGAAGGCCGCCCTACTCCCACTCGATCGTCGACGGCGGCTTCGAGGACACGTCGAGGGCCACCCGGTTGACGCTGCGAACCTCGTTGATGATGCGGCTCGAGACGCGCTCGAGGAGGTCGTAGGGGAGGCGGGCCCAGTCCGCGGTCATCGCGTCCTGGGAGGTGACGGCGCGGATCACGATCGGATAGGCGTAGGTGCGCCCGTCGCCCTGGACCCCGACCGACCGCACCACCGGCAGCACGCAGAACGACTGCCAGAGCTCGCGGTAGAGCCCGGCGGCCCTGACCTCCTCCTGGAGGATCGCGTCGGCCTCGCGGAGGATCTCGAGGCGCTCGCCGGTCACCTCACCCCCGACGATCCGGATCGCGAGACCCGGTCCGGGGAACGGCTGGCGCCAGACGATCCGGTCCGGGAGGCCGAGCTCGCTCGCCACCGCCCGGACCTCGTCCTTGAACAGCATCCGCAGCGGCTCGACCAGGTCGAGGCCGAGGTCGGCCGGCAGGCCGCCGACGTTGTGGTGGGACTTGATCGTGTCGGCTGCGCGCCCGTCGCCGCCAGACTCGATCACGTCGGAGTAGAGCGTGCCCTGGACCAGGAAACGGACATCGGGCAGCTTCGCGGCCTCCTCCTCGAAGACCCGGATGAACTCCTCGCCGATGATCTTCCGCTTCCGCTCCGGCTCGTCGACGCCCGCGAGCCGGTCGAGGAACCGCCGCGAGGCGTCGACATGGACGAGGCTCGCGCCGAGCCGCTCGCGGAAGGCCTCGACGACCTGCGCCGCCTCGTCCTTCCGCATCAGCCCGTGGTCGACCAGCACGCAGGTGAGCTGGTCGCCGACCGCGCGGTGGACGAGCGCCGCGGCGGTCGCCGAGTCGACGCCGCCGGAGAGCCCGCAGACGACCCCGGCGCTCCCGACCGCGGCGCGGATCCGCTCGACCTGCTCCTCGATCACCGAGGCCGGCGTCCAGCGCCCCTCGCATCCGGCGATCTCGCGCAGGAACCGATCGAGGATCTTTGTCCCGTAGGGGGTGTGGACCACCTCGGGATGGAACTGGATCCCGTAGAGGCCGCGCTCCGGGCTCTCGACCGCGGCCACCGGCGAGCCGGGGCTCGAGGCCAGGGCCCGGAACCCGGGGGGCGGCTCGAAGACGGTGTCGCGGTGGCTCATCCAGCACTGCTGCTCGGCCGGCAGCCCGGCGAGCAGGCGACCCCCTCCGTCGGCGAGGTTCAGCGCCGTCCGCCCGAACTCGCCCGCCTCGGCGCCCTCGACGCGGCCGCCGAGCGCCAGCACCATCGCCTGCATCCCGTAGCAGATGCCGAGCACCGGCGACCCGAGATCGAGGAGGTCGGTGCGCAGCCGCGGCGCACCCTCCGAGTAGACCGACGCCGGGCCTCCCGACAGGACCAGCGCCGCGGGCCGTCGCTCCCGGATCGCCTCGAGGGGCGTGTCGTGCGGCAGGAGCTCGGCGAACACCCCGCACTCGCGGATCCGCCGCGCGATCAGCTGCGAGTACTGGCCCCCAAAGTCAAGGACGAGCACCTCCTCCCGAGCCCCGGCGGGCTCCCCCGCCCGCACGTCGCCACCGGCCTCCGAGGCGGCGGTGGCGAGGCCCTCAGTCATCCGATACAGCCACCGCTTCCGCGACTGCGGCCCGGCCGTTCGAGCCCATTCCCACTGCCTGCTCCCGCTGCAGCCCCTTGCCTTCCGTCTGCAGCGCCGGCGCGACCATCACCTCCGCCCGCTGGAAGTCGCGGATGTCCTCGTAGCCGGTGGTGGCCATCGAGGTCCGCAGCGCGCCGATCAGGTTGAAGGTGCCGTCGTTCTCGTGGGCCGGGCCGAGCAGGATCTCCTCCAGGGTCCCGTCCTGGCGGGTCGCGACCCGCGTCCCGCGCGGCAGCGAGGGGTGGAACGTCGCCATCCCCCAGTGGAAGCCGCGGCCCGGCGCCTCGGAGGCGCGGGCGAGCGGGGATCCGATCATCACCGCGTCGGCGCCGCAGGCGATCGCCTTCGAGACGTCGCCCCCGGTCCGCATCCCGCCGTCGGCGATGACGTTGCAGTACTCGCCGGTCTCGAGCATGTGCTGGGAGCGGGCCGCGGCGACGTCGGCGATCGCGGTCGCCTGGGGGACGCCGATCCCGAGCACTCCGCGGGTGGTGCAGGCGGCGCCCGGACCGACGCCAACCAGGACCCCGACGGCCCCGGTCCGCATCAGGTGGAGCCCGGTCGAGTACGACGCGCAGCCGCCGATGATGCACGGCACCGGGACCTCGGCGGTGAACTCCTTCAGGTTGAGCGGCTCGGTCCGGGCCGAGACGTGCTCGGCCGAGATCACCGTGCCCTGGATGACGAGGATGTCGAGCCCGGCCTCGAGCGCGACCTCGTAGTGCTCGCGGACGCGTTGGGGCGTGAGCGAGCCGGCGGCGACGACGCCCTCGGACTTGATCTCCTCCACCCGCTGGGCGAGCAGCTCCTGCTTCACCGGCTCCCCGTAGATCTCCTGCAGCAGCGCCGTCGCCTTGTGCGGCGGAGCGCCGGCGATCCGGCGGAGCTGCGCCTCGGCGTCCTCGTAGCGCGACCAGATCCCCTCCAGGTTCAGCACCCCGAGCCCGCCGAGGCGGCCGATCAGCGCCGCGGTCCTGGGGCTCACCACCCCGTCCATAGCCGACGCCAGCAGCGGCAGGTCGAACCGGTACGGCCCGAGGGCCCAGCTGATGTCGATGTCGTCGACGTCGCGGGTCCGCCGCGACGGCACGATCGCGATGTCGTCGAATCCGTATGCCCTGCGGCCCTTCTTGCCGCGACCGATCTCTACTTCCACCGCGCTCGCGCCTCCGGATTGGTTGGGGAAAGGACGAGGCTAGGCCCGCTCGCGGACGAAAAAACCCCGGCTCGCCGGGGCCCGAAATGCGCTGTTTGCGTCGATTCGACGGGCGTCGCCACCGCCCCGGCGATGATAACGGACCGCCCGCCCCGCGCCGGAGGCCTCACGCCGCCCGCGCCGGGACGTCGAGGTCGCGGACCTCGACCCGCGACAGCAGCCGCCCCACCTCGGCCGGGTCGAGGGTCCCGGCGCCGAGGTGCTGCGTCGACTCCGCGCCGCAGGCGACCCCGTAGGCCAGGCACTCGCGCGGCGATGCCCCCTCGTAGCGGGCGGCGGCGTAGCCGGCGAGGAAGCAGTCCCCCGAGCCGACCGAGGAGAGCGGCTCGAGCGGCTCGATCGAGACCTCGTAGCGCCGCCGATCGGAGCCCTGGCCGACGATCGCCACGCAGCCGGCCTCGCGGGTGATGATCGCCTCCCCGGCGCCCATCTCGATCAGCCCTCCGACCCCCAATGCCAGGTCGTCGGGATCGTTGAACTCGTGGCCCACCGCCTCCTCCGCCTCGGTCACGTTCGGGACCACGACCGCCGGCTCCGCCTGGAGCGCGGCCCGCATCAGCTCGCCGTCGGTGTCGACCATGCAGATCACCCCGCGGCGGCGGAGCTCGGAGATGAGCCGGGCGTAGACGCCGATCTCGACGCCCGGTGGGACGCTGCCGGCGAGGATGCAGATCGTCGCCCCCTGGGCCAGGTAGAGCAGCTTCTCGACGAACCGGTCGATCTCGGTCGGGCCCACCTCGGGCCCCCGCTCGTTGATCTCGGTCTGCTCGCTGGAGGTGGGATCGATGACCGCCAGGTTGGTCCGCGACTCGCCCTCGATCCTGGTGAAGTCGCTGAGGATCGACTCCTCGGCGAGCCGCTCGAGGATTCGCGCGCCGGTGGCGCCGCCGGCGAGGCCGGTGGCGATCACCGGGCGCCCGAGGAGCTTCAGCGCCCGGGCCACGTTGACCCCCTTCCCGCCCGCGACCGTCCGCGCCTCGACGGCCCGGTGGCGATGGCCGAGGCGGAAGTTCGGCACCGCGACCGTCCGGTCGATCGCCGCGTTCAGTGTGACCGTGAGGATCATGCTGCCCTTCTCCTCCGAGCCGGGAGCCTACCCATCGACCGGGACCGGACGAGGACCGCGGCGAGGCCGAATCCCAGCGCCAGCGCCGCGAGCCCCACAGCGCCGACGACGGCGCGCGAGGGGCTGCCCGGGACGAACTCCTCGAGCCCGCCCGGGACGCTCGGCGGCGGGACCGATCGGGCGCTACGGAGCGCGACCGTCGCGCGCGCATCGTCGCCGGTGACGACGGTCGCGGTCCCCACCTTCCGCCCGCGCCGGACCGGCCCGGAGACGCTCGCCGGGACGTCGGCGCGGACGTCGACCGGCTCCCCCGGGCGGGCCCAGAGTCGCACCCCGTGGGCCGCGAGCACCGTCAGCCGCGCCTCTCGATAGCGGACGCGGGGCCGCGCGAGCGGCTCGCCCGCCGCCACCACCGAGCGCGGGCGGTAGAGGGAGAACCCGTAGCGGAGGAGCTCGAGGCTGTCGAGGTCGCGGGCAGCCTCGGACGGGGCGCCGAGGGTGGCGGCGACGAGCTGGACGCCGTGCCGTCGCCCCGAGGCGACGAGCACGTAGCGGGCGTCGAGCGTGTAGCCGGTCTTCACCCCGTTCACCCACGGCACCCGGCCGACGAGGTCGTTGCGGTTGACGACCCGGCGAACCTCGGCGCCGCCGCGCAGCGTCGCCCGTGGATCGTCGACGATCCGCCGGAACGCTCGCTCGCGGAGGAGGACGGCGGCGAGCTTCGCGAGATCCGCCGCGGTGGAGTAGTTGCTCGGCGTGTCGAGGCCGACCGGGGTCGCGTAGTGGGTGCGGTTGAGGCCGAGCCGCTGGGCCGCGGCGTTCATGCGCGCCACGAACGCGTCGACCGAGCCGGCGACGCCATCGGCCAGCGTCAGCGCAGCATCGCCGCCGCTCGGCAGCAGCATCCCGTAGAGCAGGTCGTGGACCGTGTCGCGCTCGCCGGGCTCGAGCCCGAGCAGCGCCTCCCCGGGGACGCCGGGGATGGTCGCCGACTCCGGCGTCGTCAGTCGCTGCTTCGGACGGAGGCTGTGGAGCGCCAGGTAGGCGGTCATCAACTTCGTCGTCGAGGCGATCGGAAGCCGGCGGTCGGCGTCGTGGGCGGCGAGGCGGGCGCCGTCGCCTGCGTCGATCAGGACCCAGGCGCGGGCGTCGAGCTGCGGCGGGGGCGGAACGGCCGCCCCGGCGG
>JBKPNB010000368.1:0-14815 GCA_046732395.1 Actinomycetota bacterium
CAGCGGCAGCGATCCCGGCGCCTCGTAGAGCTCGAGGCCGATCCGCCGCGTCCAGCCGCCGGCGTCGTACTCGACCGAGAGCAGCGCCTCGTCGAGCATCGCCGCCTCGCACCCGCGGACGAGCGCCCCGGCGACCGCCTCGGCGCCGTGCCCGGGGGCGCCGCGCGGCCGCGCGGCGGCGATCGCGAGCAGGCGTCCGTCATCGAACGCGCCGGAGACGATTCGAGCCAGCTCCCAGCGCCGGCCGTCGAGCGCGCCCGCGAGCTCGAACGGGGGACGGTCGAGATCGCCGAGCGCCGCGAGGCCGTCGAGGTCCCAGACGACGGCGACGGCTCCATCGCCGCCGCCGAGCTCGAGCCGCAGCGATCCGCGGTCAGCCACCACGGCCCTCCCCCGGCGGGAGCTCACGCTCGGGCTCGTCGACCTCGCGCGCGCTGCCCTCGACGTCGTAGTCGCGGGGCCGCGGGCGGTTCGGCCCCGAGCCGAAGTAGACGATCCGGGGCGCGAACGCGACCCGCCGGCGCGCGAGCCGGGCGGTCAGCCCGCGGAAGATCGCCCGCGTCGGCGGCAGCAGCAGGAGCAGCCCGATCACGTCGGTGATGAACCCCGGGGCGAGGAGGAAGGCGCCGCCCACGATCACCATCGCCCCGTCGAAGACCTCGCGGGTCGGGACCCGCCCCTCGGCGAGCGCCTGGTTGAATCGCAGCCAGGCGGCTCGCCCCTGGGAGCGGGCGAGCGCCGCCCCGAGGAAGCCGTCGACGATCAGGAGCGCGATCGTCGGCAGCACCCCGATCGCCTCGCCGACCTTGATGATCACGTAGATCTCGGCGATCGGCAGCGCGATGAACAGCGCGACGAGCAGCAGGGCCATCGCTACGATGATCCCATGGTCACCGACGATGCGGTCTACGAAGCGCTCGAGGAGGTCATCGACCCCGAGCTCGGCCTCGACTTCGTCTCACTCGGGCTCGTCTACGACGTCGAGATCGAGGGCGGCGAGGTCTACATCACGTTCAGCCTGACCACGCCCGCCTGCCCGATCGGCCCCCAGGTCACCGAGCAGATGCGCGAGTTCGTCGGCGAAATCGACGGCGTCGAGAAGGTCCATCCGAAGATGGTCTTCGATCCCCCCTGGTCCCCGGAGATGATGTCCGAGGACGCCAAGTTCGCGCTCGGGTTCTAGGCCGCATCAACGAGCCTAGCGTTGAGCGCGAAGCTCTCGGATCTCCTTCCCCTGACGGCGGATCTGCCGCTGCTGGCGCTTTACCGTGGCGAGCAGGCGCCTGCCGGCGGCGGCGCTGAGCGGCCTGGCCGCGCTCGACTTCCCCGACGCGGCAGCTGCCGTCCCGAGCTGCCCGCTCGAGTTGACGAGCACCGGCTGCGCCGGGCCCGAAATCGAGGTCCCGCTCACCCTGTGGTCGGTCGGCCGAGCCCCAAGCTTTTCCTGGTCGCTACGAGCGGCCCCCTGGCGCTCGTCTCTATCCAGGCGACCCTACGCCCGGCTGCGCGTTGGCGCAAGGGGTCGCAGGAGCGGTTAGGTTGGCGCGGCCGCTGCCGAATCATCCGCCATTCATGGCCGCGGACCAGACCTACTGCCGCAGCCCGGCGGCTTCGAGGGCCGCGGCGCGGTCCATGTATCCCTGGAGGCGAACGATGCGGCCGTCCCGCAGATCGACGAGGGCCGCCGTGTCGATCACAAGCTCCACCCCGCTGCTCTTGCCGCGCTGGTATTCGCGTTGGAAGATGACCACCCGGTCGCCGGCGTCGATGAGGTCCTGGATCTCGACCCGATGCTCGTCCCAGATCTCCTCGTTGCTCTCGAAGTCCCGCCTGATCTCGCCGACGCCGCGCCTGACGCGGCCTTCCTCGACCCCGCCGACGGTCCCATGCAGCTCGATGCTGGGGTCGGCGAGCTCCGCCATGGCGTCCCAATCCGCCCGTTCCCAGGCTTCGGCGAACCGACGCACGACCTCCACGTTCTCCTCCGCCACCGCCCGCGCAGTATCTCGTGGTGCCACCAACGTCAGGGTTTTTCCCTCTTTCGCGCTTCCAACCACGCGCGCCGGGCAGAACCTCCGACAACGTCGACATCGCCACAACGAGGGAACGCACGCCCTCGTTTCGGGCGCGGCGCCCGTGGGTAGCCTGCGAGTCCCCGGATGTCCGGTGCACGGCGGCGGAGGCCCGGGGAAACAAACTGGCAGGCGGGCGGCTTCGCGCGGCGGCAAGTTCCCTTCGGCGTGCCGAGGACGCTCTCACCCCAAGAACCAGGAAGGCATCCAGATGAACGATCCGACCAACGAGCGAACGACGGGGGGCTTGATCGGCAAGCTCGTCGGGCGCGCAAAGGAGGCCGCGGCGACGGTCGCCGGCGACGAGGCGCTAGCCCGGGAGGGTCGGCTCCAGCAGGCGGGAGCCGACGCCGAGCGCGAGACATCGGAGCGGGCAGCCGAGGCGCGGCGCCGCGAGGCCGAGGCAGACGTCGAGGCCGAGCGCAACCGCACCGAGGCGGAGCGCGAGCGACTCGCCAACGAGCTCGCTGCCAAGGACCGCGAGGGCGCCGCCCAGGAGGGCCGCCGCCGCGCCGAACAGGAGGCTGAAGCGAACGCGAGCCGACAGGCGGCCGCCGCCGAGGCCGAGCGCCAGGCCAAGGTCATCCAGGCCGACCGCGAGGAGAAGAGCGCCGAGGCGGAGCGGGTCGAGGCGTCGCGTACCGCGGTCGAGCTAGAGCACCGCGCACGCGACGCCGAGAAGGCCGCCGACCGCATCGATACCGAGGAGGACAACCGATGACATTTCGAACGATTCCCAGGGCCGCGGTCACCGGCTCGCTCACGGCCATCAGGCTGCCCGCCGATGGCATCCTTCGCTACGCCGGCGACAGCCGAGGGGTGGCGTCGTTCCGCATCGCGCTCGACCGGGCCGACGCCTCCGTCCGCCGGGTCGCGGCCAACGTGCTCGGGGACCAGCAGCTGCGCGAGGACGCGGCGGCCCTCACGGTCGCGGCCGACGAGCGAGCGGAGGCGCTGCGGCTACGGGCGAGGGCCGAGGAGGTCGAGGAGCGGGCCGACGCGAAGGTCAGCGAACGCGAGAGCGAGGCCGACCGCCGCCGTGCGGAGGCGACCGAGGAGGCGAAGCGCAAGCGCCAGGCGGCCGATGAGCGGCGGGATGCCGCCAAGGAGCGTGCCGCGAAGCAGGCCGAGAGCCGCCGGGAGGCCGCTCGCAAGGAGGCCGCCGAGGTCGCGAACGTGATCGCCGAGCGGGACGAGCGCGCCCGCCTCGAACAGCTCGACGCCAAGGCGGAGGCGGTCGAGGAGAAGTCGGAGGCGCTCGAGGCCGCCGACGACGCGCAGCGCCTCCGGGAGGCCACGGCGGCCGTCAAGGCCGAGCGCAAGGACGCCTAGAGGGCACATCAGCCCTCTAGGCGTGTCGATAAAGGGCGTCGGCTAGTCGACGAAGCAGTACGAGTCGCTCGACGCGTCGCCGCCCTGGAGGCGGGTCTGGTGGACCCGCAGCCCGCGGAAGTCGTCGCCGTGCGGGAAGAAGCGCGGATCGACGCTCATGCCCCCGGCCTCGGTATCGGCCTCGACGCGCGCCATCCAGGCCCCGACGCCGTCCGGGTAGAAGACCTCATCCCACGAGGCGTAGAGCGAATTGGTGAAGTAGACGCGGCGGCCGTCGCGGCTGATCTCGACCATCTGCGGGGCGCCCGCCAGCCGCAGGTCGGGCTCGGCGGGGTGCGGCGCGCGATCGACGATCCCCCCGAGGCGCACCGAGCCGGTCTCCTTCGGGTTGTGCGGATCGCTGACGTCGTACTGCTTGAGCTCGCCGGTCCCCCAGCACGACACGTAGAGCCAGCGGTCGTCGAACGAGAGGTCGATGTCGCTCACCAGCGGCGGGACCGCGCCGAACGGCTTCAGGGCCGGCGGTAGATCGGCCTCCTCGGCGGGCTCGGCCGGGATTGTGATCACCTTCTTCGCGGCCCACTCCTCGCCGTCCATGTGCCAGAGCCAGACCGAGGCGGACAGGTCGGCGACGCTGATCACGACGTCGACGAAGCCCCAGCGTCGCTGCGGGTTATGGGCGGGGCGCAGCTCGAGGACCATCTGGTGCTCGTCGCCGAGGTCGATGCGCTGGACCAGCCTCCCCTCCGAAAGGCTCCAGAAGTCGAGATGGTGGCCGAACCGCTTGCCGAGCAGGTCCTCGGGGTTCAGCCCGTCCTCGATCATGTCCGGCGTCCCCCACTCGGACGTGACCGCGACATCGTCGTTGAGGTGCCACCAGACGTCGTAGGCGAGGTGCTGATCGCCGCGGTCGGTCTCCCACGCGCCCGTCACAGTCGACCACGGCCATCGCGTCGGGCTGCGCGCCGGCCGGGTCGAACGCGGCGACGTAGGCCAATTGCTCCGGCGGGGCGGCGATCGCCTCGGACGGCGAGCGATAGAACGTGGGGTCCTCTACTTGGGGCCCGTGGGCTCCTCTCCTCGGATTCCTTCCGGCTCGAGCGGCCGCTCTCGTCGGTCGCCGCGCCGGAGATGCGCGACGGCGAGGCCGCCGAGCACGGTGGCGACGGGGGCCAGGCTCAACACGGTCTCCTCGACCGGGAGCCCGAAGACGTGGGCGAGCGCAACCGTGTGCCGAGCCTAACCCGCCTTCTCGCCCCGCGCAAGTCCCTTCAGGGCGCCAGCGCCACCGCGGCCTCTGGGGTCGCGACGCGGAAGCTGAAGCTCTCCTCCAGGTACAGGTGGACGGCGCCCGGCTCGTGGCTCTCGTATCCGATCGAGAGGTCCTGGCCGCTCTCGAACATGAAATCCCCGCCGCGGAGGCTCAGCACCGCCGCTCCCCGTACGGCCGGGGCCCAGACGATCGGCCCGCCGAGGATCTCGCGGAGGTGCTCGAGTAGCGGATAGCCGCCATGCTGGCTCGTCTCGAGCACGCGGGTGTGCGCCTCGGGGCCGAGCGCCAACCCGTAGGGGCCGTCGATGCCGGCCGCACGGAGGGCGTCGACGGCGACCGCGACGTGGCGCGGGTAGCGCTCGCAGTCGCCCCCGAGCGCGATCCGCTCGTGCGGCGATGCCTCGATCACGCCGGCGGTCCCGGCGGCCTCCCAGCCATGGAAGACGACCGCGTTCTCGGCCGCTGCGATGCGCCTGGCCGCGTCGGCGAGCTCCTCGAGGTCGATGTCCTCCGCCCCGCGATCGGCGTCGGCGAGCTCGGAGCGGGCGACCGCGAACCGCGACCGCAGCTCGACGAGGCCGAGGACCCGGCGCCGCCGTGCCTCGACCCCCTCACCGGGGGCGCCGGCCAGCTCCTCGGCCCGGCCGAGATTGGTCGCCGAGTGCTCCCAGCCGTGAGGACCCGAGAAGTCGACGAGCTTGCGGGCGGCGAGGGCGGGCGTCAGCCGCTCGCGCGCCTCCGTGTCGAGCAGCGCCCAGCCCGCCTCGGTGATCGGGGCGTGCTCGCGGAGCAGGTGGCTCATCCCGCGCCCCGGCGCAGGCCGGCGATACCGAGCGACTCGCTGCCCGCGAGCGGCGCTCCCCGCGCCGCCTCCCCCTCGGTCGCCTCCTCCTCGTCCTCCTCGCCGTGCTCGACGATGTCGCCCTCCTGGAACAGGATCCCCTCCGCGATCTCGCGCCACAAGGGGGTCCGGCGGAACAGGAACTCGAGGTCCATGCAGAAATGCTTGAACTCCTCGCCCTGGGCGTCGCGCATGATCGCCCGGGCCTGGCGGTCCGGCTCGACCGCCATCCGCTGCTCGTACCAGCCGATCGCCTCGGCCTCCTCGGTGAGCGACGCGCAGAGCCGGGCGAAGGTCCGGGTCTCGGCCGGGAGCTCCTCGGGCGGCTCGTGGTACTGGTCGAATCCCACGGCGACATCCTTTCAGGTGGGCAGGGGCACGGTGACGCCGCGCCGACTTGACGACCCTGGAATCCTCGGGGCGTGAACGACGATCAGGTGGTCGGCGCGGGGCTCCCCGAGACCCCCGAGCGCGGCGGCGCGTCCCCCCGGCTCGACGACGAGCACCTCGCCCGGCTGCGCCGGCTCGGGCGGCTGCGCCCGGTCGAGCCGGGCGAGGTGCTGTTCGCGGCGGGCGATCCCACCGCCGACTTCTTCGTGATCGAGTCGGGGACGGTGACGATCGTCCAGGGCTACGGCCAGGAGAACCGGGTCATCGGCGTCCACGGACCCGGTCGCTTCCTCGGCGAGCTCGGTCTGCTTGCCGGCCAGCGCCTCTATCTGACGGGCGTCGTCCGCGACCGGGGGGAGGTCCTCCAGGTCCCGCTTGCCGAGCTTCGCCGGATCGTTCGCGAGGACATGGTGCTCGGCAACCTGATCCTCGGTGCGTTCTTCGCCCGCCGCGCGATCCTGATCGGCATCGGGACCGGGATCAAGCTGATCGGCTCGCGGTTCTCGCCCGATTCCCGCCGCCTGCGCGAGTTCCTCGCCCGCAACCGGATGCCGCACCAGTGGATCGACCTCGAGGCCGACTCGGACGCGGAGGCGACGCTGCGAAGCCTCGCGGTCGAGCCGAGCGAGACGCCGGTGGTTATCGGCGGCGGCGGGGAGATCCTGCGTAATCCGAGCAACGCCGAGCTCGGCCGGGCGATCGGCCTCGGTTCGCCCGGGTCGCTGCCGGAGCTCTGCGACGTGGTCGTCGTCGGCGCCGGCCCGGCGGGCCTCGCGGCCGCCGTCTACGGCGCCTCGGAGGGACTCGACGTCCAGACCGTCGAGGCCGTCTCCACCGGCGGCCAGGCCGGAACCTCAGCAAAGATCGAGAACTACCTCGGCTTCCCTGCCGGCATCTCCGGGACCGAGCTGACGCAGCGGGCAAGCGTTCAGGCGATCAAGTTCGGAGCGCGGCTGGCGATCCCGGCGGAGGCCGTTGCGCTAAGGAGCAGCGACGGTCGGCACGAGATCGCGCTCTCGAATGGGGAGGTCGCGACCGGGCGCACGGTGGTCATCGCCACCGGAGCCCGCTACCGCCGCCTCGACGTCCCCCGGCTCGGGGAGTTCGAGGGCGTGGGTGTCTATTACGCGGCCACCCTCGCCGAGGCGAAGCTGTGCTTCGGCGACCCGGTGGTCGTGGTCGGCGGTGGCAACTCGGCCGGCCAGGCGGCGATGTTCCTCTCCCAGCACACCGTGAGCTGCCGGCTGCTGATCCGGGGGGGAGACCTGGGCAAGTCGATGTCCCGCTACCTCGTCGACG
Organism: Actinomycetota bacterium; assembly: GCA_046732395.1. Classification (GTDB taxonomy): domain Bacteria; phylum Actinomycetota; class Thermoleophilia; order Solirubrobacterales; family 70-9; genus JAWVFM01. The sequence continues at coordinate 7,208 of JBKPNB010000368.1, forward strand.
AGATCGAGCGCAACGCCTCGATCGAGGTCTGCACCTATTCGCAGGTTGTCGAGCTTCGCGGCGAGCGCGAGCTCCAGTCGGTGGTCGTCGCCGACCCCCGTTCGCACGAGCGCACCGAGCTGCCCGCGAAGGCGCTGTTCGTGTTCATCGGCGCCTCGCCCCACACCGGCTGGCTCGAGGGCCAGCTGGCGACCGACGGGACCGGCTTCCTCCTCACCGGCCGCGACGTCCAGGGCCCGGATCTCGCCGAGTTCGACGGCGACCGGCCGCTGTTCCTCGAGACGAGCCGGCCCGGGATCTTCGCCGTCGGCGACGTCCATTCGGGCTCGATCAAGCGCTGCGCCTCCGCCGTCGGCGAGGGCTCGATGGCCGTCCGCCTGATCCACCAACGGCTCGCCGAAGCCTAGTCCTATCCTGAGAGGAGACCCCCGTGCCTGCCTGCGCCCATCTCGACCACGTTCACGTCACCGACCTGCCGGAGTCCGTCGAGGGCTGTGAGGACTGTCTCGCATCGGGGGACGGTTGGCTTCATCTGCGGATCTGCCTCGAGTGCGGGAAGGTCGGCTGCTGCGACGACTCGCCGAACCGCCATGCCAGCGCCCACGCGCACGCCAGCGGCCACCCGATCATCCGCTCGCTCGAGCCCGGCGAGGACTGGTCCTGGTGCTTCGTCGACGAGCTCGCGCTGCTGATCCCCGCGGTGCGCGGCGAGACCCGAATCCCGCCGTCCCCGCTCGGCTGGTGAGCGCGCGCTAGTCGACCGCGTCGATCACCTCGTAGACCCCCGATACGGGCTCGTTCTCGACGAACGCCGAGAGCCGGTCGACGCGCTCCATCTCCGCTCGATCCGATTCCTCGCGCCAGCGCCGGTAGTCGTCGAGGGTCATGTCGAAGAGGCCGAATGAGATCACCTCGTCGGGGTCGCGGACGTTGCGCGCGTGGTAGGCGCGTTGAAACCCGGGCGGCCTGACATCGCCGGGATCCCAGGCGCGGCGGAACTGCTCCCACGCGCCCGGCTTCAGGCGGCGGGCGGAGAACATCACGATCACGGCTCATACCTCCTGCGGTCTGGGGTGCGCCGCAAGCGTCGCACACGGCGAGGGTCCGATTGAGTCGGCTCCGCCGCAGTACAGTGGGCTACCTGGCCCCCGATTCGCCCGCTGAGAGCACCCCGCCTCGCAAGGCTGGCCCGTCCGGATGGCGCGTCGACCCCGCGCCCGACGGTCGCGGCGCGCCGCCGCCGCCGAAGCCCCCGATGATCCCCCGAAGCCGGTGGTTCATCGCCTTCCTCCTCGGCCTCCTCGCGGTGAACCTCCTCCTCTCGTTCATCACCGGCAGCGGGCCGTCCCGCGCCCGGGTCCCCTACCAACCGTTCTTCGTCGACCAGGTCGGCGCCGGGAACGTGAGGGAGATCAGCTCGCAGGAGGACTCGATCGACGGGACGCTGAAGCAGGAGGCGACCTACGACCCTCCCGGCGACGCGAAGCCGGTGAAGGTGACGAACTTCGAGACCGAGGTCCCCACCTTCATCGCCCCGGCCGACCTCACCGGACTGCTCAAGCGCAACGACGTGGTCATCAACGCATCGGCCCCGGACACCGGCCGGTCGCTCCTGGGGACGATCCTGCTCGGCTTCCTGCCGACGATCCTGCTCGTCGCCTTCTTCATCTGGCTGATCCGCAGGCAGGTGCGAGGGGGCGGCGGCGTCCTCGGCGGCTTCGGGCGGTCGACCGCGCGCCGGGTGAGGCCGGGCGAGCAGGAGCGCGTCACGTTCGAGGACGTCGCCGGTATCGACGAGGCCGAGGACGAGCTCGTCGAGGTCGTCGACTTCCTCCGCAATCCCGGGCGCTACACCAGGCTCGGCGCGCGCGTTCCGCGCGGCGTGCTCCTCTACGGTCCGCCGGGGACCGGCAAGACGCTGCTCGCGCGGGCGGTCGCCGGCGAGGCCGACGCGGCGTTCTTCTCGATGTCGGCGTCGGAGTTCGTGGAGGCGATCGTCGGGGTCGGCGCCTCCCGCGTCCGCGATCTGTTCAAGCAGGCGAAGGAGGCCGCCCCGGCGATCGTCTTCATCGACGAGCTCGACGCGATCGGCCGCTCGCGCGCCGGCAACGTCGGCGGCATCAGCGGCGGCCACGACGAGCGCGAGCAGACCTTGAACCAGATCCTGACCGAGATGGACGGCTTCGAGGCCGGCACCAACGTGATCGTCCTCGGCGCCACCAACCGCCCGGAGGTCCTCGACCAGGCGCTGCTGCGCCCCGGACGGTTCGACCGCCGGATCGCGGTCCAGTCCCCCGACCGCAACGGCCGCGTCGAGATCCTGAAGATCCACACCCGCTCGGTGCCGCTCGGGCCGGACGTCGACCTCACCCGGATCGCCGCCTCGACGCCGGGCGCGACCGGCGCCGACCTCGCGCTGGTGGTCAACGAGGCGGCGCTGTTCGCCGCCCGCCGCCGTCACTCGGCCGTCGAGCAGCGCGACTTCACCGACGCGATCGAGAAGATCATCCTCGGCGCCGAGCGCCAGATCGTGATGACCGCCGCCGACCGCGAGCGCACCGCCTACCACGAGTCCGGCCACGCGCTCGTCGGGATGCTCACCCCCGGCGCCGACCCGGTGCGGAAGATCTCGATCATCCCGCGCGGCCGGGCGCTCGGCGTCACCCTCTCGACCCCCGAGGCCGACCGCTTCAACTTCGCCCGCGACGAGCTCCTGGCGAAGATCAAGGTCGCCCTCGGCGGCCGCGCCGCGGAGAGGGTGGTCTTCGGCGACACCACGACGGGCGCGGAGTCGGACATCCAGAACCTCACCCAGATCGCCCGCGGAATGGTCGGGCGGTGGGGGATGAGCGAGGCGATCGGCGCGATCGCGGTCACCGACGGGCGCCAGGACGGACCGCTGCTCCCCGGCGCGGCGCCCGCCTCGCCGCTCACCCAGCAGCTGGTCGACGAGGAGGTCCGGAAGATCGTCGACGGTGCCGAGGACGACGTGATCGCGCTGCTCGAGCGCGAGGGGGGCCGGCTCGACGCGCTCGCCCACGCGCTGCTCGAGCGCGAGACGCTCGACCAGCAGGAGGCCTACGAGGTGGCCGGGATCGAGCAGCCCGAGGTCGACGCCGGCGAGGAGGCCAAGGCGGCGGCCGGCCCCGAGCCCGCCCGCCGCTGACGCTTGCACCGAGGGCGGGGGAGACGGGCTAGCGAACCACGCAGCCCGTCGACGCCCCGGAGGCGGGGAAGGCCTTGGCGAGGGCGTCGGCGATCAGGCGCGCCCGCGCGGCGTAGCCCTCCGAGGTGAAGTGGATCCCGTCGGGGATGTACCAGCCGTCCTTGACCACCGACGCCCAGTCGAAGACCCGCATGTTCGGATACCGCGCGCACGCCCGGAGCAGGTCGTTGTCCCAGCCCTCCATGTTGGTCTCCGCGTAGGGGCCGCTCGAGACGAGCGTCTTCACGTTCACCCACAGCGCCGGCTGGTTGCCGATCACCGACATCATCCGCTGGATGCGCGTTGGGAGCCCAACCGCCGAGCCCACCGCCACGTCGGCGCTGTCGTTGGTGCCGAGCGCGATCACCCAACAACCTCGGTAGCCCTGGTTGATGAGCTGCTGAGCGACGTCGTGGGCATTGGTCCCCCCGGGCAGAGTCTCGACGATCGAGGTGGCGCCCGATATCTCGGGCTTCCAGGTGGCGACGCCGACATCGGAGTAGCGGGCTCCGATCCGGTCGGAGCGCTTCGGGAGGTAGCTCGGCGAGTCGAGCCCCTCCGAGGTCGAGTCGCCGATGTGGACCACCGACCGACACGATGTCCGGCCGCTGCTCACCGGCCCGAACGCCCCGGCGCCCTTGGTGGCCGGCGGCAGCGATCCCCCGCCGCCGTGGTGGGCCGGTCGGCGATTTCCCTGACTCGGGGTGGGGGCCGTCGTGGAGCCCGCCGTCGTGGAGCCCGCCGTCGCGGACGTCTTCGACCCTCGCGCGTGGCGAGCGTCGCCCGCCGAGGCCTGGGAGGCCTTCTGCGCGGTCGACGTCGACCGCGCCGTGCCGCCGCTCGATCCCCCCGCGGTGATGACCGCGATCCCGGCCCCGGCGCCGGCCACGCACAGGGCGGCGACGAGGACCAGCAGGAACTTGACCCACCACGCTGTCGCTTGTGATGACCTGCGCTTCAAAGGAAGCAGTTGAGATTAGAGCGCGGAGGCCCGCAGCCAGGCGAGCACCGAGAGCACGCGACGGTGATCGCTGTCGCTCGCCGGCAGGTCGAGCTTCCAGAAGATGTTCGAGACGTGCTTCTCGACGGCCCGCTCGGTGACGACCAGGCGCTCGGCGATGCCGCGATTCGAGCGCCCCTCGGCCATCAGCGATAGGACCTCGAGCTCGCGCGGGGTGAGCAGGTCGAGTCGGCCCTCGCCGCTCTGGCGCCCCAGGAGCTGGGCCACGGCATCGGGGTCGAGGACGGTGCCGCCCTCGGCGACCCGACGCACCGCGTCGACGAACTCGGCCGGGTCGGCGACGCGGTCCTTGAGCAGGTAGCCGACCCCGCCCTCGCCGCTGGCCAGCAGCTCGCGCGCGTAGGTCTGCTCGACGTACTGGGAGAGGATCAGGATCGGGAGTCCGGCGACGAGCCTCCGGGCCGCGATCGCGGCCCGCACCCCCTCGTCGGTGAAGCTTGGCGGCAGCCTGACGTCGACGACGCAAACGTCGGGCCGCTCGGCCTCGACGGCGGCGACGAACGAATCGGGGTCGGCGACCGCGGCGACGACCTCGAGCCCGTGCGTTCCCAGCAGGCGCTCGAGGCCGTCGCGCAGCAGCGCGTGGTCCTCGCAGATGATCACCCGCAAGGGATCTCCGCGGCGATCACGGTGGGGCCGCCGGCGGGGCTCGTCACCTCGAACGTGCCGTCGAGCGCGCGGATCCGCTTGCGAAGGCCGTCGAGGCCGGAGCCATCGGGCCGGGCCCCGCCCCGGCCGTCGTCCTCGACCCGCACCTCGAGGCGCCGATCGGCGCGCTCGAGCGAGACCCGGACCCGGTTCGCCCCACCGTGCTTGGCGGCGTTCGTCAGCGCCTCGGCGACCACGAAGTAGGCGGCCGTCTGGGCGGCCTCGGGGACGTCGTCGATGTCGCCCACCAGACGGGCGGTGGCCGGCACCGCCGAACGCGAGACGAGCGCGTCGATCGCCGTCCCCAGGCCCCGCTCGGCGAGCAGCGCCGGGCGGATTCCGCGCGAGAGGTCGCGAAGCTCGGCGAGCGCTGCGAGCGCTTCGTCGCGCGCGCGGCGGACGGTGGCGAGCGCCGCGTCCGGGTCCGCGGCGAGCTCCTCCTCGGCCATCCCGAGCTCCATCGCCAGGGCGACGATTCGAGCCTGGGCCCCGTCGTGGAGGTCGCGCTCGATCCGCTCGAGCTGCTCCTGGGCGGCCTCGACCGCGCCCGATCGGGTGGTCGCGAGCTCCTCGACCCGGCCCCGCAGCGCCTGCGCCTCGGAGGGTCCGAGGATGCGGGCCGCGAGCCCGGAGTGGGCGGCGACGATCCCCCGGTTGAGCAGCACGGCGAGCGGGGCGAGCGCGAGGCCGAGGGCGGTCGTCAGCCACGCCGTCCCGGCCGAGTGGACGGTGTAGACGCCGAGGTTCATGCTGACGAGCTGATCGCCGGGGTGGGGGACGGCCCACCACCAGGCGGGCATCGTGATGTAGCCGATGACGAGGGCGGTCGCGGCGAGCGCGGCGGTCGTAAACGCGAAGCCGAGGATCGAGTTGGCGACGAGCCAGCCGAGGTCCTTCCAGGTCTGGGGATCGGCGGTGACGCAGCGCAGGCGGGCGAGGATGCCCGAGCGGTCGGGGCGGCGATAGGCCGCGGCGATCCGCTCGCCGCGGCTCCACCCCGCCAGCGCACGGTCGATGGCCACCGTCCAGCGGAACACGTAGGCCGTCGCGATCCAGACGAAGACGCCGACGACGAAGACGAGCAGCGAGAGCGTGGTCGTGAGTCCGGTGACCCAGACCACGAAGGCGACGATGCTGAGCGCGAGCACGGCCGCGAGATAGGCCAGGTCGCGGCCGATTCGCTTCGCGCCGGCCGCGAGCCTGCCGCCGAGGCCGCGTTGCCGCCGATCGGCTTCGAGTTGGACGGTGGGCATGGTGTGAGTATCGAGCGTGTTCATGGCGATGATGATCGCCCGCGCCCGGGCCGGTGTGAATGGGGCTAGCCGGTGTCCCGCGCCCTCGTGCTAGCACGAAGACGCGCTCAATCATCTAGGTCGCGGAGGCCGGCTCGGCGGCCTCCGCGGCCCGCACCGGGGCCGGGGTGAGCGCCGCCGCCGAGACGACCAGGGCGAAGGCGGCGAGGCGGGCGATCACCCCGAGCGTCGAGCCGGGGAGCGGCTCGGAGAAGACGATCGGCCCGGCGGCGATGGTGACGACGTTGGCGGCGACGCTCGTCACCGCGATCACCGGCACCGCCCGGCCGAGTTGCAGGCTGCGGGCGGAGACGAGGAGGCCGGCGAACGAGGCGAGCGCGATCACCGCCGCCAGCGGGCTGAGGAGGACGGCGACGGCGCCGTCGCCGAGGTGGTCGCTGAGCGCCTTGATCGAGATGTCCGAGGCCGCCCACAGGAGTCCGGCGGCGACGCCGAGGACCGGTCCCCGCTGCGGTCCCGCCGGCGCGACCGTGGCGAGCGCGAGCCCGCCGAGCCCGGCGAGCGCGACGTAGGGGGCGAGCCGCGCGACGTCGTAGTGCGAATGGGCGCTGTGCCCCGTGCCGCCGATCGTCGCCGCCAGGAAGGCGAGCCCGGCGGCCGCGAGCGCGACGCCGATCCACTCGCGGCGGGTCACCTGCTGGGCGAACAGGCGGTCCGCGGTGACGGTGAGGAGCACGAGCCCGCCCGCGATCACCGACTGGACGAGCGAGATCGGGGCCAGCGACAGCGCGCCGACGTGGAGGCCCCAGGACGCCGTGGCGACGACCAGCCCGAGCACGTACCAGCCGGAGCGGAACAGCGCCATCGTGCTCCACAACGGGCGCCGCAGCTCGACCGCGGGCGAATCGACCGCCCCCCGATGCTTGTAGAGAAAGCCGACCACCGAGGTGAAGGCGGTGGCGACGGCGAGCGCCAACCCGACGGCGACGGAGAGGCTCATCCGGGGGCGCCGATCAGGCGGCCGGAGGGGTGTCGTCGCTCGACGGGCCCTCGCCCGCGAGCTGCTCCTCGAGCTCGCGCTTCAGCTCGATCGCGCGGATCGCGTGGTCGTCGGGAAGCTTCGCGAGGACCTCGTGGATCACCTCGAGCACCTCCGGCTCGTCATGGCCGAAGTCGTCGAGCAGCGAGCGCAGCGCCGTGTGCGTGATCTTGAGCTGCGGCGGGGTCAGCTCGAGGTGGTAGTGAAACGGCATCGCCGGTCGCTCATCGGTCGGTCCCGGGCTCATACGCAGGCAAATGGTACGCGGGGTGGGGCCGTTGCGACCGGAGTGCCCGGGCGTAGTCGACCGCCTCGACGCGAGGGCGACGAGCGTTCGCTCGTACTGGACTCCGGCGCGGATGCGCGCCGCCGAGCCCGCCGGCGTCCTCGCCGCGCCCGCGCGGCGGGCTTCGCTGGGGCCGGGAGCCGAGCAGCGAGCGGC
>JBKPNB010000369.1:0-5050 GCA_046732395.1 Actinomycetota bacterium
GGCCCGCGCCGAGCTCGCGCAGGATGCCCTCCGCGTCCTTGTCTGCAAGCACCGCCAGGCAGCCGACCACCGGCCGGCCTCGCGACGCCTCCGGCAGCGCCTCGACGAGCGCCCGGGCGCCGTCGGGGTTGTGCGCCGCATCGAGGAGGAGCGGGACCTCGCCGTCGAGGAGCTCCATCCGTCCGTGGAGGTCGAGGGCGGCCGCCGCCTCGCGGACGCGACCGCGCTCGAGGCCGCCGATCGCCGCGGCGACCGCGGCTTCGGCGACGGCGAAGTTCCGGCGCAGGTACTCGCCGGGGGCGTGGAGAGAGATCGACCGCTCGGGTTCATCGGCGACGACGAGGCGGGCGCCGCGCTCCGTTGCGACCTGGCGCGCGAGGGCGGCGACCGAGGGAGGCACCCGCCCGACGACGAGAGTCGAGCGGTCGCGGAGGACGGCGAGCTTCTCCGCGGCGATCGCCTCCACCGTCTCGCCTAGCCATTGCGTGTGGTCGAGGCCCACGGAGGTCAGCGCGGTGAGCCTCGAGGGGATCACGTTGGTGGCGTCGAGCCGGCCCCCGAGGCCAGCCTCGATCACCCCGAAGTCGACCCGCGCGCTGGCGAGCGCGACGAACGCGGCGGCGGTGACGACCTCGAACTCGGTCACCGAGTCGCCGTCGGCGAGCGAGCGGTTGACGGGTTCCGCTGCTTCGGCCACCCGCTCGACGGCGGCCCCGAACCGGTCGGCGTCGAGCTCGGCGCCGCCGACCTCGATCCGCTGCGACCAGCGCTCGTCGTGGGGCGAGAGGTAGGCCCCGGCGCGAACGCCATGCGCCTCGAGCAGCGCCGCGCACATCGATGCCACCGACGACTTCCCGTTCGTCCCGACGACGTGGATCGAGGCGAACCGATGCTGGGGCATCCCGAGCGCCGACACAAGGCGCCGGATCCGGTCGAGCCCGAAGCGCCAGCCGAACGGCTCGAGCGAACCCAGGTAGGCCTCGGCTTGTTCGTAGGTCCAGGTCATAAGTCCGGAGTCCGCAGTCGGCAGTCCGCAGATCCCGCTCCCCTGCGGACTGCGGACTGCGGACTAGCCACCCAGCTCCCGCAGCTCGTCGCGATAGCGCTCGAGCTTCTGCCGCTCCGCCGCGACGACCTCGTCCGGCGCTTTGCTCACGAACCGATCGTTCGCCAGCTTGCCCTCCGAGCGCGCGACCTCGGCCCGCAGCTCGGCGAGCCGCTCGTCGACCCGGCGCCTCACCTCGGCGGGGTCGAGCTCGGCGGAGGTGAGGATCTCGACCGGGCCGATCGCCGCGAGCGCCTCGCCGCCGGCGCCGTCGAGCGAGAGGCGCGCGAGGCGCGAGACGAACTCGAGCGGCTCACGATCGCCGGCGACGCGGGCCGGGAGCACGGTCCCGGCGGCGACCCCGACCAGGTCCCGCCAACGCCGCACCTGGCGAGTGAGCTCGATCCAGCGGCGGACCTCTTCCTCGGCGCCGTCGTCGACCAACTCCGGCTCGGGCCGCGGGTAGGGCGCCACGACGAGCGCCGGGCGGGCATCGGCGCCGGGAAGGTAGCCCCAGATCTCCTCGGTGACGAACGGGATGATCGGGTGGGCGAGCGCGAGCACCCGAGCGAGGACCCAGAGCAGGTTCGCCGCCGCGTCCTCGTCGCCCTCATAGAGGCGGGGCTTGACGATCTCCAGGTACCAGTCGCAGAGCTCGGACCAGAAGAAGTCGTAGAGCTCGAGGGCGGCATGCGCGAAGTCGTAGGAGTCGAGGTTGGCGGTGGTCGACTCGACGGCGCGCTGGAGCCGCGAGAGGATCCAGCGATCCTCGATCCGCTCCCGCCGCGGGCCGGGCTCGGCGTCGGCGTTCAGCAGGATCAGCCGCGACGCGTTCCACAGCTTGTTCGCCAGGTCCTGGCCCTGCTGGACGCGATCGGACGAGTAGCGCACGTGCCCCGTGGACGACATCGCCAGCAGCCCGAAGCGGAGCGCATCGGCCCCGTGGGCCTCGATCTCCTCGACCGGGTCGACGCCGGTCCCGAGCGACTTCGACATCCGCCGCCCGTCCGAGGCCAGGATCACCGAGTGGACGTAGACGGCGTGGAAGGGGATGGCGCCCGGGAACTCGAGGCCCATCATCACCATCCGGGCCACCCACAGGAACAGGATCTCCTGCGCCGTGGTCAGCATCGAGGTCGGGTAAAAGGCGCGGAGCTCGGGGGTGTCCTCGGGCCAGCCGAGGGTGGCGAACGGCCACAGCGCCGAGCTGAACCAGGTGTCGAGCACGTCGGTCTCGCGTCTCAGCTCGCCCCCGCAGCCGCCGCAGCGCTCCGGCGCCTCGGTCGCCACGTAGGTCTCCTCGCAGGCGTCGCAGTACCAGACAGGGATCCGGTGCCCCCACCAGAGCTGGCGCGAGATGCACCAGGGCCTGATGTTGCGCATCCAATCGAGGTAGACCCGCTTGTAGTTGGCGGGGACGATCCGCACCTCGTCGCGCTCGACGACCTCGATCGCCGGCTTCGCCAGCTCGTCCATGCGCATGAACCACTGGAGGCTGATCAGCGGCTCGATCCGCTCCCCGGATCGGTGCGAGAACGGGACCGAGTGCTCAAAGGGCTCCTCCGCGCGGACCCGGCCCTCCGCGCGCAGGGCGTCGACCACCGCGGCACGCGCCTCGTCGACCGCGAGCCCCGCGAACGGCGCGGGCGCGGCGTCGGTCAGCCGCCCGTCCTCGCCGATCACCACCACCTCGTCGAGCCCGTGGGCGCGGCCGATCTCGAAATCGTTCGGGTCGTGACCGGGGGTGATCTTGAGCGCCCCGGTGCCGAACCCGGGGTCGACGTGGTCGTCGGCGATGATCGGCAGGCGGCGGCCGACGAGCGGGAGCGTGCAGGCGCCGCCGATCAGGTGCCGGTAGCGCTCGTCGTCGGGGTGGACCGCGACGGCCGTGTCGGCGAGCATCGTCTCCGGCCGCACGGTGGCGACCGTCAGCACCTCGTCGGAGCCCTCGATCGGGTAGTCGACCGAATAAAGGGTGTCGGTGACCTCGCGGCTCTCGACCTCGAGGTCCGAGATCGCCGAGCGCAGCCCCGGGTCCCAGTTGACCATGTAGTTGTCGCGGTAGATGTAGCCCTTCTCGTAGAGGGCGACGAAGACCTGCTGGACGGCGCGGACGTAGCCGTCATCGAGGGTGAAGCGCTCGCGCTCGTAGTCGCAGGAGGCGCCGAGCCGCTTGTACTGCTCGACGATCGTCGAGCCGTACTGCTCGCGCCAGCGCCAGACCCGCTCCTCGAACGCCTCCCGGCCAAGCTCCTCGCGGCTCGTCCCCGCGGCCCGCAGCTCCTTCTCCACCACCGCCTGGGTCCCGATTCCGGCGTGGTCGGTGCCGAGGATCCAGAGCGTGTTGCGCCCGCGCATCCGGTTGAGCCGGATCAGCGCGTCCTGGATCGCGCCGTTCAGCGCATGCCCCATGTGGAGCGCTCCGGTCACGTTCGGCGGCGGGATCGCGATCGAGTAGTTCTCGTCCGGCGTCCCGGTCGCCTCGGGGTGGAAGTAGCCGCCGTCGAGCCAGGCGGCGAGGACCCGCGTCTCGACCTCCCCGGGGTCGTAGCGGGTGGTCGCCTCGAGGCTTCGGCGGCGCTCGGCGTCCATGCGTTCGAGTCTAAACAGCGATTCCGTGACCCCAAGCGCTCACTAACCTGCGATCTGTGGATCCCGGGCGGACGGCGATCGGGGCGTGGAGCGGCGGCCGGTTCATGCACTTCGGCGAGCCGGTCGCTGGCGAGCGGCTCGAGACGGTCCTGCGCCCGGGCGACGGGATCGACACCGTCATCAGCGCCGACGTCTACGGCGAGGGCGGCGCCGACGAGCTCCTCGGGCGGGCGCTTGCCGGTCTCGGGCGCGAGACGTTCTGCCTCGTCGGCGCCGTCGGCCACGACTTCTACGACGGCGAACGCGACGGCCCGCGGGGCTTCCCTCGGTTCACCGACCCGCAGCTGCGCGGGCCCGATGCCTACGCCGACTACCTGCGGATGGCGACCGAGCGGAGCCTCGAGCGGCTCGGCAGCGGATCGTTCGACCTCCTGCTGTTGCACAACCCGGACCGGCGCGGTTTCTCGAGCGAGGCGGTGTGGTCGGGCATGGCGACGCTGCGGGACGCGGGCCTGACGCGGATGCTCGGCGTCGCCCCAGGGCCGGCGAACGGCTTCACCCTCGACCTGATCGACTGCCTCGAGCGGTTCGGGTCCGTGATCGACTGGGCGATGATCATCCTCAACCCGCTCGAGCCGTGGCCGGGCGAGCTCTGCCTCGAGGCCGCGAGCCGCAACGGGGTTCAGGTCATCACCCGGGTCGTCGACTACGGGGGGCTGTTCTGGGGCGACGTCCCGACCGGCGGCGAGTTCGCCCGCGGCGACCACCGCGGCTTCCGCCCGCTCGGCTGGGTCGAGGCCGGGATGGAGAAGATCGGCCGGCTGCGGCCGATCGCCGAGCGCGCGGGGCTGACGCCGCTACAGCTCGCGTGCCAGTGGAACCTCGCCCACGACGCGGTCGCCTGCTGCGTGCCGACGCTGATCCAGGAGACGGGCGAGGATGCCCGGCCGATCGAGGAAAAGCGCGCGGAGCTGGCGGCGCTGCCGGCCGAGCAGCGCCTTCGCGACGAGGACGTCGCGGCGATCCGCGCGATCGGCGACAACGCCGGCTCGATGGCGCTGAAGGGGGCGAGCCCCGAGCACGAGGGTCCCGCGCGCGCCGACCGCTGGCCGCTGACGGCCGAACTCGCCGCCGTCGGTGAGCGATGGGGGATCGACCCCGAGCGCGACCTCGCTCAGACGCCGGTCGGTTCGGCTGGGTAGGGCGGCCGCGGTCTCCGATCGAGCGTCGACTCCGTCAGCGTATATGTGACACAGTCGACGCTCGGTGCGAAGCTGCGGCCGCTAGGCGGATTCTTCCTCTAGCTGATCCTCGTCGGCGGCATCGGCCGGGGCGGCCTCCGTCACCAGCGTCGGCGCCCCGCCCCGCTCCACCGTCTCCTTCGTCACCACGCACTTGCGGACGTCGCGCCGC
>JBKPNB010000370.1:0-4437 GCA_046732395.1 Actinomycetota bacterium
GCGCGGGCAGAGGGCTTCGCCGGCCGCGGCCGCCCCCGAGCAGGCCGCGCACAGCGGCGGCGCCAGCAAAGCGAGGGCGGAGCCGAGCATCCCCCGAGGCTCGTGGCGGCGGCGTCACTCGTGGCAACCAGTGAGCCACAACCGGCGCGCGGATTCGCGACGAAAGGCCGCCCTCAGTCGAAGGCCACGCGCTCGACCGCCGCGATGTCGTTCTCGCAGCCGGTCACCGCCGGCGCCTTGCCGAGCGCGGTATCGGGGTCCTTGAGGCCGTGCCCGGTGAGGACGCAGACGACGGTCTCGGGCGCCTCGCCCCCGTCGGCGACCGGCAGCCCGTGGGCCAGTATCCCGGCCACCGAGGCCGCCGAGGCCGGCTCGCAGAAGACGCCCTCGCGCTCGGCGAGCAGCCGGTAGGCGTCGATGATCTGCTCGTCGGTGACGGCGGCGATCCGGCCGCGCGAGGCGGTGATCGCGTCCATCGCCTCCTCCCAGCGGGCGGGATTCCCGATCCTGATCGCCGACGCCACCGTCTCGGGCTCGGCGATCGGATGTCCCTCGACCAGCGGCGCCGCGCCCGCCGCCTGGAAGCCGTACAGGATCGGCGCCGGCTTCGAGTCCCCCAGGCCCCGCCACCAGGCGCTGATGTTGCCGGCGTTCCCGACGGGCATCGCGAGCGCATCCGGGGGCCCGCCGAGCTCGTCGGCGACCTCGAAAGCCGCCGTCTTCTGCCCCTCGATCCGGTAGGGGTTGAGCGAGTTGACGAGCTCGACCGGGTGCCGGCGGGCGAGCTCGCGGACGATCGCCAGCGCCTCGTCGAAGTTGCCGCGGAGCGCGATCACCCGCGCCCCGTGCATCAGCGCCTGCGCAAGCTTGCCGATCGCGATCTGCCCCTCGGGGACGATCACCACGCCCCGGAGCCCGGCCCGCGCCGCGTAGGCGGCGGCGCTGGCGGCCGTGTTCCCGGTCGAGGCGCAGATCACCGCTTCGGCGCCCGATCCCTTTGCCCGCGAGACGGCGACCGTCATCCCGCGGTCCTTGAAGCTGCCGGTCGGGTTCGCCCCCTCGAGCTTGAGCAGGACCCGGGCGCCGACTCGCTCCGAGAGTGCCGGCGCCTCGACGAGGGGCGTCGAGCCCTCGTTCAGCGTGACGATCGGATCGTCGGCTTCGAGCGGCAGCCGGTCGCGGTAGCGCTCGATGAGGGGTTGGGGGCTCATCTCGGCAGGTGGCATGTCGCATGTGGCATGTGGAAGCGGAGGCGCAGCCCAACCTGCCACCTGCCACCTGCCACCTGCCAGCTCAAACGAATTCCTCTTCGATCACGCGAATCGCCCGCGGCGCCGCGCGCATGAAGCCGAGCTTCGCGATCTCGGCGGCGGCGGCGTAGAAGCGCCGCTCAGCGCACTCGTGCATGACCATCACCAGCCGCGCATCGGCGCCGAGGCCGCGCTGGACGACGCTCTGAACGGAGATCTCGTTGCGGCCGAGGACGTCGGCGATCGTCGCCAGCACCCCGGGGCGGTCGGCAACCTCGAGGTGGAGATAGAAGGACGAGACCGCGTCGCGGACGATCTCGAGCCGCTCCCGCGGCTCGTGCACCGGCGCCTCGCCGGCGAGGATCGAGACCACGTCGCCGAGCACCGCCGTCGCGGTCTCGGGCCCGCCGGCGCCGGGTCCGGACATCGTTATCTCGGTGATCGCCGGCGCCTCGACCATCACCGCGTTGAACGGGCCCCCGACCGGCGCGAGCGGGTGGCCGGCGTGAAGGAAGCAGGGGAAGACGCGGACGCTGATCCCGCTCCCGCGGCGCTCGGCGACCCCGAGGAGCTTCAGCGAGAGCCCGAGCTCCTTCGCGTAGGCGATGTCGTCCGGCTGGATCTCGGTGATCCCCTCGAACGAGACGTCGCCGAGGCCGACCGGGGTGTGAAAGGCGAGCCGGGCGAGGATCGCCATCTTCGCCGCCGCGTCGGCGCCGCCGACGTCCTCGCTCGGATCGGCCTCGGCGTAGCCCAGCTCCTGCGCGCGGCGGAGTGCGTCGGCGTAGGTCGCGCCGGTGCTCGCCATCTCGCTGAGGATGAAGTTGGTGGTGCCGTTGACGATCCCGAAGACCTTGGTGATCTCGGTCGCCGCGAGGCTCTCCTGGATCACCCGGATCACCGGGACGACGCCCGCCACCGCGGCCTCGAACCGCAGCTGAACGCCGGCCGACCGCGCGGCGTCGAAGAGCTCGTCGCCAAACTGCGCGACCAGCTGCTTGTTGGCGGAGACCACGTGGCGGCCGGCGGCGAGGGCGCGAAGGACGTAGTCGCGCGCCGGGTCGGTGCCGCCGATTAGCTCGACGACGATCTCGGATGAGTCGAGGATGGCGTCGAAGTCGCCCTCGGCCCGGCGCAGGATCCCGCTCACCTCGGGCCGCCTTCCGGACGCCGCCCCGATCGCCTCCGCGCGCCGGCCGAGCAGCTCGGCGAACGCCGCCCCCACGGTCCCGTAGCCGAGGAGGCCGATGCGGGCGGGCTCGGTCACGAGTCGGGCAGGTGGCAGGTGGCAGGTGGCATGTGGAGACCGGCGTCCGCCTCCACCTGCCACCTGCGACCTGCCACCTGCCACCTCATTCGATGTCCCGCGCCAACAGATCGTCATACGTCTCGCGCCTCACCACCACCCTCGCGTCGCCCCCCTTGCAGAACACCACCGGGGGCCGCGCGACCCCGTTGTAGTTGGAGGCCATCGCGTACCCGTAGGCGCCCGTCGCCGGGGTGACGAGGACGTCGCCGACCCGCGGGTCGGCGAGCAGCGCCTCGCGGACGAGGACGTCGCCCGACTCGCAATGCATGCCGGCCACCGTCGCCGGCGTCGAGGGCGCCTGGTCGGCGCGGTTCGCGATCAGCGCCTCGTAGCGGGCCCCGTAGAGCATCGGGCGCAGGTTGTCGGACATGCCGCCGTCGACCGCGAGGTAGGTGCGAACGCCGGGGATCTCCTTCACGGTGCCCACCTCGTAGGCGGTGATCCCCGCGGTGCCGACCAGCGAGCGCCCGGGCTCGACGAGGATCCGCGGCATCGGATCGAACACCGCGCGCACCCCGCGCACCTTCACGTCCACGTAGGCCTCGATCGACGGCGGCTGGTCGTCAGCGGTGTATGCGATCCCGAGGCCGCCGCCGACGTTGAGGACCCGACAATCCTCGCCGGCGAGCCCGGCGAGCGCCTCGATCGCCTTCACATACGGCTCGAGCTCGAAGATCTGCGAGCCGATATGGGCGTGGAGCCCGACGAGGCGGAGGCGCCGCGAGCGCCGAACCGCCTCCAGCGCCCGCCCGGCGAGGCCGTCGGCGAGCCCGAAGCCGAACTTCGAGTCGAGCTGCCCGGTCTGGACGTAGGAGTGGGTGGAGGCGGCGATCCCCGGGGTGACACGGATGAGCACGTCCTGGGGGCGGTCGAGCAGGCGCTCGAGCCGCTCGATCTCGCCGAACGAATCGACGATCACGTGGCCGATCCCGGCGTCGATCGCGCGGCGGAGGTCGGCCTCGGTCTTGTTGTTGCCGTGGAGGTAGATCCGAGCCGGCTCGAAGCCAGCAGCTAGCGCCGCCGCCAGCTCGCCACCCGAGGCGACGTCGATCGAGAGGCCCTCCTCGCGGACGATCCGGCAGGCGGCGACGAACGGCGCCGCCTTGCTCGCGTAGAGCACCTCGTGATCCGCGCCCCGGGCCCGGAACGCGTCGAGGTAGGCGCGAGCGCGCGCCCGGACGTCGTCCTCGGCGTAGATGTAGGCCGGCGTCCCGACCTCGGCGGCGAGCTCGACGACGTCGCAACCGCCGACCTCGAGGTGCCCGCGGTCGTTGACCCGCGCCCCGAGCGGGTAGACGGGCGAACCCTCGATGATCGGCGGTGCGGCTACGGCGTGCACGGCAGGTGGGAGATTGTGACGCCATGCACCGCCTCCGCACCGAGCCGGCAGAGCAGGGGGTGGCCGGCGACCGCCCTTACCTGCTATGGCTCCCCGACCGGTCGCCCCCCTGGCCCGGCATGCTGATCCTCCACGGCGCCGGGTCGCGCAAGGAGAACCACTCCGACTTCGCCCGCGTCTGCGCCGCCCGCGGCTGGGCGGCGCTCGCGTTCGACCAGCGCGGCCACGGCGCCTCGGGGGACGAGATGGGACCCGAGGCGCTCGACGACGTGACCCGGATGGCCGCTTTCCTCGCCGGCCGCGATGACGTCGACCCCGGTCGGATCTGCGTCCGCGGCTCGAGCATGGGCGGGTTCATGGCGATTCACGCGGCGGCGGGCTCGGCGGCGATCGCCGCGGCGATCGCGATCTGCCCCGCCGGCGAGGAGAGCCTGCGGCGCGGGCTGCGCTCCGGCGAGCTCGAGTTCCGGGCCGGGGCCGAGGCCGTCGCGGCGCTCGAGGCGTGGCTCGGCGAGCACGACCTCCGCAAGGGGGTCGCG